>CAJQKG010000293.1 GCA_905478845.1 uncultured Luminiphilus sp. | reverse complement strand
GGTGGCGACGGTCCCGGTGCCGATTCCTTACTGGGTGCTGGGGCTGCTTGCGGGCCTCATGGGCTGGATGGGCTACCGGCGCTTGCGGCTGGCGTAGTCTGGTAACATCGGCCCTCCCGTCGCTTGGCCGGAGGGCACGCTTGTTATCGCAGGAACACATCTCGCTGGCACTGCTCTGACTGCACTGCTCTGAGTTGCCAGTAGCAGAAAGGGGGTTAGCGCGCCCATTTGGGGGTATCCGTGGAGGTATCGACCAGGTGAGCTTTCATGGCACGTAGCACTATCAACGGGTTGAGCCCGAAATGCGGTTCTCATCACCTACTCCAACTCAGCGAGGCGTTAGGTTTCTACGCCGCCAGGAATGCCACCCCGATAGCGGCAACTAGGCAACATAGAAACACCTTCCACAGAGAAAACTGTCGGGAAGACCAATCGATACGATCCTCCCTCTGAGTCTGTCTCGACGACGCCTTAAAACGGCTAAGGTAGAAAAAAACGGCGAGGGATAAAATCGATAAGCCGCCAAACAGCAGCGTATTAAAATCCACTATCGACTTCTCAGTTTGGCTAACAGTCTCAGCATTTCAAGATAGAGCCATATGAGGGTGACCATTAGAGAGAATGCGCCGAACCATTCCATGTATTTAGGGGCGCCCATCTCCGAACCCTGCTCAATAAAATCAAAATCGAGCACTAGATTTAAAGCTGCTATAGCGACCACGAAAAGGCTAAAGCCAATACCGAACAAGCCGTTTGAGTGAATGAAACCGATACCGCCAGAGCCAAACATATTCATAATCATGCTGACTAAATAGAGTAAGCCTATGCCCATCGTCGCAGAGGTCACCATGAGTCGGAAGTTTTCTGTTGGCTTGACGAGACCGGTTTTATAGAGGAACAACAGTGACGCTAGGGTGCCTAAGGTTAGCCCTACCGCCTGTATCACAATGCCTGGATACTGCGCCTCGAAGATGGCCGAAATGGCGCCTAAAAATAATCCTTCTGCTATCGCATATAACGGCGCTGTGATGCCTGACCATTGTTTTTTAAACATGGTGACCAGCGCCAAGATAAGGCCGACTACCGCTCCGCCGATAGCCCAAGGGATTACCGTTGCAGGATTGCCGCTTGAGAAAAACATCGACCACGTATAAGACGCCGAGACGAAGACCAGTGCCAGCAATATGCCCGTTCTGTTGACCGTGCCTTGTAAGGTCATTGTCGCGGCGGGCGCACTGGCTGCAAATGATGCGTCGGGAGCGCTGCTGGAGAACGTTTCTGCATTCAGAGAGGGGTTGCCCGATCGACCAAACATCTCTAACGCTTTGTGATTCGACATAGTAGTTACCTTTACCGTTGTGACGACTTAACTCAGTTGAAGCCCCGCCACAGTTTAATCAAGTGGGGCCAGTAGCATTGTGAATCTTACTCTAGCCGCTACGGCGCCTAGTCTGCCCTTCCTCAATAGAGTGTGCTGAGTCTAAGCACAGATTCATAGCGAATTTTCTTGAGATCTTCGCCGCGCAAAATAGCAAAAGGAAAAAAACTTTCTGGTAGACCGATAGAAATGCTAACTTCATATGCAGAGTATTGCTTAGGGCGACGTGGCGGTCGGCAGGAAAGCATGGCGGGTATTGGAGCAGAATGTGACGGTTTGTAGTATTTTGAGCAGAACATGAGTCACCTGAGTTTAATAACCAAACTAGTCGTTGTGATATTGCTGGGTGTTGGTTCCGTTTTGATGGTCGGCGGTACCCAGTTGGCCTTGCTTGGCGGCTCTCCTTACTACGTTGCAAGTGGTGTTGCCTTACTCATCAGCAGTTGGTGGACTTGGCAAGGTCGGACGGCCGGCTATTGGCTTTACTGTTGCTTTGCTGCGGTGACGCTTATCTGGGCGATTGCGGAAAGTGGTTTTGACCTATGGGCACTGCTCCCGCGCCTTACGGTACCGATGGTGTTGTTATTGGGGTTCCTGTTAACCCCGGTGCGAAGGGATCTGCAAATCAAGCCAGTGGGATTTTGGGTGTCGCCCATCATCTTGTCGACTTATCTATTGAGCCTGATAACAGGGGTGGCCAACGCCCAGTTTACGCCGCAGCCCGGTCTTGGTTTGACGCTAAGTAGTGAAGGCAAGCCACCGCAGTGGACCCACTATGGGGCGTCTGCTGATGGCGATAGCTATAGCGCCGCAGATCAAATTAACCGCACCAATGTCGACCAACTTGAGCCCGCGTGGACCTTTCATACAGAGGAAGATGCAGCGACTCAGATTACTTTTCAATCCACACCCATCGAGATCGAAGGGGATTTGTTTTTTTGCTCACCCAGTAACAGGGTCTTCAGTATCGACGGCGATACGGGGGCAGAGAACTGGTCTTTTGATCCACAGGTAAATCGCGAAAAAATTCCCTTCTTCGTTTGTCGAGGCGTATCGCATCATCGCTCACAACGCGCTGATTCAGTCTGCGCGAGCCGGCTGCTGATGGGAACTGTTGATGATCGGCTGCTGGCATTAGATAGCAAAACAGGCACTCCATGTCCCGACTTTGGTGTTGATGGCGAAGTCGATCTAACAACCGGGCTCGGCACGGTCATGCCGGGACACCACTATGTGAGCTCGCCGCCGGCAATTATCGGCGACATCGCGGTGGTCGGCTCCTTCATTATGGATAACCAATCCACCCAACAGCCTCCGGGAGTGGTTCGTGCCTACAACGTGCACACGGGTGAGCTGGTATGGGCGTGGGATGTGCTACATGAGACTGCCCACGCGCGGCTAAAAGAGGGAGAGTCTTATCCTCTTAACACCGCAAATGTGTGGTCGGTGATCAGCGCCGATGAGGCGCTTGGCCTTGTTTATTTGCCCACCGGTAATGTCCCGCCCGATTTTTTTGGTGGGTTTAGGTCTGCTGAACAAGATCGCTACCCCGGCTCAATCGTGGCGCTAGACGCTGCGACAGGAAATGTCCGCTGGAGCTTTCAAACTGTGCACCACGACATTTGGGACTATGACATCGGTGCGCAACCGGTCTTGTTGGATTTTCCATTGGAAGAGGGCACTTCCGCTCCCGCCTTGATCACTGCAACCAAATGGGGCGACGTTTTCGTGCTTGATCGCCGCACTGGCGAGCCCCTGACGGAGGTCATTGAGAAACCAGTGCCTCAAAACCCAGTGGAAGGCGAATTCTTATCGCCCACCCAGCCATTCTCTGTAGGTTTTCCGAGCTTTGCGCCGGCAGATTTGAGCGAAGAGAAAATGTGGGGCAGTAGCGTGTTCGATCAGTTGTGGTGCCGCATAGCATTCAAGAAAAGGCGATATGAAGGCCTTTTCACACCGCAGAGCCTCCAGGGAACCATTCAAAACCCGGGTAATTTTGGGGCCGTTGATTGGGGCAGCGTGTCCATTGATAGCGAGCGAAACTTAATGCTGGTGAACAGCACCGGGATGCCATTTTTACAAGTACTCTACACCAGAGAGCAGGCCGACGAGCTTGGATTCAGCCTGTGGGGAAGCGATTTAGATGACGCTGCTGACGACGAAGATTCAGGTGGCATGGTCAGTGCCGCCGCCGACGTCGAAGGCGCGGCGTATCCGTTGAAGGGCACGCCGTACGGCATTACTAGTAATCCTTTTTTATCGCCCCTTGGATTTCCCTGTCATCAACCGCCTTGGGGGGAATTGACGGCGGTAGACCTCACCACGCGCTCGGTGCTTTGGAAGCGGTCGATCGGCACCACTGATGGCCATGCGCCTTTTGGGCTGGCGTTTCCGACCGGTGTATTCAATCTTGGTGGCACAGCGGTGACCCGCGGCGGGCTGACGTTCGTCAGTGGCACCATTGATAATTTTTTGCGCGCATTTGATACCGAAACTGGCGCTGAATTGTGGCGGGGCAGGTTACCCGCCGGCGGGCAGGCGGGCCCGATGACCTATGTTTCACCTAAAACCGGCAAGCAGTACGTGGTGATTCCCGCCGGAGGGCACGTCTCGATGCAAACTGATCTCGGCGATGCAGTGGTAGCCTTTGCGTTACCGGAGAACTAGATTCCTGCAATCGTTTGGCTGTATTTAAGCACGTATTAACGGCTCCCCCTCTCTCCGGTTGCGGCATCCGTTGCAACCGGCTTGAAGACTCCTCAGCACGAATCACGCAACATCTGTTGCGTCCTTCCGCAACAGATGTTGCGAAATGACGTGCCTCATTGATGTGTCTGCATCGCTACGTTACTCACGCCCACGTTTTAAAAGCGTTTCACGGGAGTAGAACTAAGAAAAAGTTGGCACGCTAATTGCTACCTGCATGTAGAGGCAACTTTGCGAGAAAGGCGCTAACCAAAGTTGATAAGGGTATTTCGGGCGCCAACCGAGACAGGAGTTTGGTCTAGCGATCTTTGGAGCGCTTGGCATCAGTTTAACAATATGGGAAATTTGAGTACTGACAATGTCATCATTGTTTTAGTTAAAGGCTAAGTGCATGAGCAGTTTTCAGCGCTTTTTGCCTACAGAAAACAGGACGTCCACAGTGGGCGAACTTTATGGACTGCTCTAAGAAGGTGAATGCCAAAATGAAATTCGATAACAGTAATAAAGAAATAATAAATACGATGGTCGTGAGTGCGCTTTTGCTCTCGCCGTTCACTGTTGCTCAGGAGTCGGGCGCCAATAGTGGGTTAGAAGAGGTCATTGTGACCGCTCAGAAAAGGTCAGAGTCGCTGCAAGATGTTCCGATTTCGATTTCCGCTTTATCGGGCGATCAAATGGATCGAATGCATGCGACGACACTGGAGTCCCTGCAAGGCTATATCCCGAATCTGCAGGTGCACTCGTTTGCCAACGTATCTCATGGTTCAGCCTTCAATATTCGAGGTATGGGGGTCATTGAGCCAGATCCTAATGGCGGGACCACAGTCGTGATTGTTGAGGATGGTGTTCCGCAATTTTTTAATATGACCTCATTTCTAGATACGTTTGACATCGAGCGGGTTGAGGTTTTGCGCGGACCACAGGGCACACTGTTTGGTGCCAATGCCACGGGCGGTGTGGTGCAGGTCGTGAACACCGCACCTAGTGGAGAGTTTGGCGCAAAAGTTGATATCGGGATTGGCAACTATGACCTTACGGAGATCAAGGCGGCGGTTGATTTCCCCATTACCGATCAGCTATCGGCAAGAATTACTGGAACCAGCGAAGACCGTGAGGGTTACGTCACCAATATTGTTGACGGCTCCTCGATGGGCTCGCGCGATCGCTCTGGCTTAAGAGGCCAGTTACTCTTTGAGAACGACTCTGGCTTTACCGCTCGATTGATTGCGTCAGTGGTGCGACATCGCGACGGGGTTCAAGATACCGTGAGTGGTAGCTTGCCGGGCGAGATCACCTATGTCGCCGCGGGCACTGTTTTCCCCTCAGAGGGTCAGCCGAACTCGGCTTTCGCACCCATGTACCAGCAGCCTTGTGTACAAGCCAATGTTCGCTGTCGCGCACCGGACAAATACTTGTCAGCAAATAGTGACGTGACGGGTGTGTCAGATATGGACACTCATGCGGCAACCCTGCATATGAGTTGGGATACTGGACTCGGTGAAGTCACTTCGATCACCGGTTTTAAAGACTTTGAGCTCCACGACCTCAACGATCAGGATTTCACGCCTGCCTTTATCGATGATACCGAGCGACTCACTTCCGGAGACCAGTTTTCTCAGGAACTGAGACTGAATATGGATCTATCGGATCGCCTCACAGTCATGGTGGGCGGTTTTTATGCCGACTATAGCTACGATCACTTTCAGGATTTTCGTATCGGATGGGTGCCCGGATTTCGACAGTTGACCGAGTATGGCGGCAGTACGGAAACCTACTCTCTTTTTGCCCAATCTTACTTCGATATTAGCGACCGGTTGCGGTTGCAGTTAGGGCTTCGCTACACATCGGAAGAGCAGGATTTTTATACCACTGTCTCAAACTTTTTTGGCACGCGCGGGATAGCCGAAGATCTGCAGGGCGAGGGTGCTAATCAAACGCCTGGTGAGTATGAAGTGTTCCTCGGTGATGTGCCGGTGACCAAAGGTGAGTCCTGGAGTAACGTAGGTGGCAAGCTGGGGCTGGATTTCCAAATGAATGAGGACATGATGGTCTATGGCTATTATGCCCGAGGCTTCAAATCGGGCGGCTTTGTGGGCCGTATTGTCATTCCGGAAGACTCAGGTCCCTTCGATGAAGAGTATGTGGATACCTATGAGATCGGCATAAAAACAGAGTTGCTCGACCGCACTTTACGGCTTAATGCGGCGGCATTCTTCAACCAATATGACGACATGCAGCTGGCTAATATCTACTTCACTGAAGATGCCTTCGGTAACACCGTCAACGGCAACACAATTCTTAATGCGGCCAATGCGGAAACATCTGGTCTGGAGGTGGATCTTCTGTGGATGCCGACTAACAGCCTTCGAATTAACGCGTCACTGGGGCTGCTCAACGCTGAATATAAAGACTTTGTCTACGGTGCGGATAACCTCGATCTCGCAGGTCAGACGCTGCAAAACTCGCCTGAAACAACTGCTAATTTAGGTTTGGAATACACCGCTCAGATCCAGAGTTTAGAGCTGCGATCGTCAATCCAATACAAATATGTATCGAAGAAGTGGGATGGCAACATTGTGAACTCGCCCAGATCGGAGGTGCAGCCAACGAACCTTGTTGATGTCAATATTGATCTGTCCGATCCGAATTCGAACTGGTCTTTAGGTATTTGGGCGATGAATCTTATGGATGAGCGCTACATATCTAACAGCTTCGTCGCGGCAGGTGTCGTGGGGCTGGTGGACTACCAGCCGCCGCGGACCTACGGCATGACCTTGAGCCTCAGTTTCTGATCAAAGGGTATGTTCGGCGGCAACACATTCTTATGTTGACCCGGGTAACTGGGTCATCTGGATGTTCTCCGCTCCCGTTCGAGATAAGGCAACAGGTGGGAGCCAATCGGCTCACCACCAGCTGGTTGCTACCTAGATCAGCGTGAGCGCCATCTGCATGGGCCTTTAGGAGTGCTCCACGTCTGGCAAGGTCCATAAAAACGCAAAAAGCCCGACAGTGGTATGGGTATCGGTGAGTAGTGAATGAGTCACATGACGTTAACGAATAGGTGACCCGAACAGTTGACCCGAACAGTTGACCCAATGATGTAACGTCCGGTGCAAAGTCTTCAGCTCAGCTAACAGGATGGGATACGAAAAAATGGATCCAGCGATACATGAATTGTTAGATAAAAAAGCCTGTGAAGAGGTGCTGATGCGGTATAGCCGCACCTTGGACTGGTTGGACTATCCTGGCCAAAGCTCCTGTTTCTGGCCAGACGCGGATATCGATTACGGCTTTCTTAAATCGGACCCCGCCGGCTGGTTGGATAAGCTTAAGGATATCGAATCTGGGAGCGCGCGGCGTTGGCATATGACCGCCAATAGCTTAATCAAAATTGATGGCGGTAATGCTTTTGCTGAAAGCTACACGCTGGCGGTGGGGACCAGCGAAGAAAATGGCCAGCTCATTAATACCTTGTTCGGCGGTCGTTTCTTGGATGATTTTGAAAAGAGGGGGCAAGAGTGGCGAATTAGTAAGCGCATCTACTTGTGTGATTGGAGCTGTCAGGCGCCAGATCAAAATCACGTTCTCATTAGCGAAGAAAATCCGCTGAACACGTTGGGTCCGTTAGCGCCTGGCCACGCCAGTTACCGGCCCATGTAATTATCGATAGCTGAGAATTCATCATGAATCCAACACCAGAACAAAAACAATGGATGTACCGGCATATGTTGGTTAGCCGTCTTTTTGAGGAGACCATAGAAAAGATTTATCTAGAGGGTAAGACACCCGTTTTCAATATGGCCAACGGCCCCATTCCGGGCGAAATGCATTTGTCTAATGGGCAGGAGCCTTGCGCAGTCGGAGTATGCGCTCATTTGAACAAAGAAGATGTGGTGACAGCGACTCACCGACCTCATCACCAAGCAATTGCTAAAGGTGTTGATCTGAAAAGAATGGCCGCAGAAATTTTTGGAAAAGAGACGGGATTGAGTGGAGGCCGTGGTGGCCACATGCATCTTTTCGACGCTGACGTTAATTTCTCTTGTTCGGGCATCGTGGGGCAGGGATTGGGCCCAGCGGTGGGAGCTGCTCTGTCTCGTAAAATGCAGAATAAAGCAGGGGTCGCCGTAAGCTTTTTTGGCGAAGGCGCCGCGAATCAGGGTGCCTTCCATGAGTCACTCAATCTTGCTGCGGTTTGGAAGTTGCCAGTCATTTTTGTCATTGAAGATAATGCTTGGGGAATATCCGTTGCGAAGGAGACGGCCACTGCTGTTGACCGCAATGCGGTGCGCGCCGCCGCCTACGATATGCCTGGAGTGTATGTCCCGGGCAATGACCCCGACGCAATTTTTGTAGCGGCGGGTGAAGCCATTAGCAGAGCGCGTGCCGGCGAGGGTCCGAGTTTGCTGGATATCGAAACGTATCGTCTGGCGGGGCACTTCATGGGAGATGCAGAAGCCTATCGACCGGAAGGTGAAAAAGAAGATTTGCTCCGTAAGGACCCCATTCTAGTTTACGAAAAAGCGCTATTAGCATCTGGTGATCTATCTGAGTCGGACAACTCAGACCTCAAGGAGTACGCCAAGCGTGAAGTGGATGAGGCGATTCAATTCGCCAGAGAGAGTCAGTTCGCTAGCCCCGCATCAGCACTGGATCACGTTTTTGCTTGAGCCATGTTTTGGCAGTGTTGATCAATTACTGGAAGCAAAAAAATGCCTACAAAAGACAGAAAGCTAACCGTAGCGCGCGCGATGGCAGAGGCCATGTCTCAGGAAATGCGCCTTGATGAACGCGTATTTGTGATGGGAGAGGATGTTGGGCCATTAGGTGGTGTTTTCGGCAATACGCGTGGTCTATTTGAAGAGTTTGGCGCTGAACGGGTGCGTGATACGCCCATATCGGAGACTGCATTTATGGGTGCTGCGGTAGGTGCCGCAGCTGATGGCATGCGGCCGATAGTTGAGCTGATGTTTGTCGATTTCTTCGGTGTGTGTTTTGACGCTATTTATAACTTGATGGCGAAAAATACCTACTTTTCGGGAGGGAATGTGAATGTGCCAGCCGTGATCATGACTTCGACCGGAGGCGGCTACAGCGATGGTGGGCAGCATTCTCAATGCCTATATGGCACATTTGCGCACCTACCGGGCATGAAAGTCGTCGTTCCCAGTAATGCTTTTGATGCCAAAGGCATGATGACAGCGGCTATCCGTGATGACAGCCCGGTAATCTATATGTTCCATAAAGGCTTGCAGGGAATGGGATGGCTAGGCACTGAAGCCGGTGCAACGGTGAATGTCCCGGAAGAAGAGTACACGGTGAACATTGGTAAAGCGGCGACCGTCAGTGAGGGAGAGGACGTCACGATCGTTAGTCTGGGTATGGGGGTGCATCATTCACTCCGCGCTGCCGCACTGCTGTATGAGCAGGGTGTCTCGGCAGACGTGATAGATCTGCGAACCCTGGTGCCGCTCGACCGTGATCATATTTTTAATTCTGTCAAGAAAACCGGGCGCTTAGTCGTAGTAGATGAAGATTATCAGAGCTACGGGGTGAGCGGCGAAATCATCGCCTCCGTGGTTGAGCGGGATATATCGATATTACGCGCTCCACCCCAACGTGTTGCCTATCCGGACATACCCATTCCTTTTGCGCATCATATGGAACAGTGGGCTCTGCCCAATGCAGAGAAAATAGTGCGCGCTTGTCTAAGAGCGACATCAAACTGATGTCTAGCGCTGTTCACCAGGTAACCATCCCCATTGACCTTTGGGAAGAGGAAGTCGAAGCTGTCATAACAACGTGGTTTGTCAGCGACGCGGCGGAGGTAGATAAGGGTGACCTGCTTGCTGAGATCATGGCGGAGAAAATTCAGTTTGAAATTGTAGCTCCGGCGACTGGAACCTTGGTTATTGTGAAGCACCAAGACCAGCTGATTGATAAAGGCGATGTCATAGCAACGATAACGAGCGCTCCCGATTAAAGTCGTTTTTCAAGAGAGGCAGCAAAAGATGAAAACTAAAACCTCAGTTACTGCAATGTTATCCGCTGTGCTTGCGTTTTCAGCGGGGGACCTCTTCGCTGAGTGCCCGATCAGTGAGACCAATCCTGAGCAACAGCTCCATGTCACTGGACGGATCCATTTCAATATTAATGTCAGTGACTTTGACGAAGCTAAGCAGTTTTATCGGACGCTGGGATTTTTGGATCAGGTTGGTCCGTTCCCCGAAACCAATTCCATTGAGGTCAGCAACGGTGTCGGGATTGACGACCTATACAAAATAAGAGCCGAGCTGATCTATTTGGGTAAGCTGCCTGATGGTCCGGTAGATTTGACAGTTCCGACGGGCCGATTTATTGATATTATCGAGTGGTTGGAGCCAACCAGATCCGAGCCTCCCTATGCAGATATCAACCATCTCGGGATCAGCTATTTTTCTTTATTTGACGACGATATTATTGCTCTCGGTGAGCAGCTAGAGGAAGCAGGTGGGACGGATCTGACCGGGCCCGTGCGGCTTTCAAACGGCGCGCAGCAATCTATGATCAAAGATCCCGACGGCACCTATGTTGCTCTGCACCAGTCATCAGGTAAGAGCGCTGAAGTCGATTACCTAAACATCAACGTCACTGATCTGGCGTGTTCAAAAAAGTTCTATGCTATGTTGGGACTTGAAGCAGAAGAAAGTAGTGCTGTGGCAGAAAGTAATCTACTTTACGAGGCCTTAGGGATAGATGCTGATATAGATAGGACCGGAGTCATGTTAAACCACCGTGTTGATGGTTCTAAAATCCGATTAAGCGAGTGGACAAAACCAGTTTCCCTTGGGCCACCGTATCCAGCCCCGATTAACCATTTGGGATTGCAGCGGATCAACTGGGGTACAACTGATTTGGAGGCAGATATTGCATTGCTCAAAAGTCGTGGTGTGAAGTTCTTGTCGGATATTGCGCCTTGTTGTGAAGGAGATGCCTCAACATTCGGTTTTATTATTTTTGAGGACCCAGATGGCATTTATAACCAGCTAATGGGTTCGATCACACCTCCCGCGATAGCACGCGCCGAGTCCAGCAAGCGATGAATCAGGTCAAAATGCAATGGTTGGCATACCTGAAGATGCAAAGCGATGCCCAGTAACACCGGCCCATCAATCCCCACGGCAGGTCGAGCGCTGCGTCTTCTTCGAGAACATCAGTACGTGATGGGTTGTTAACCGTGGATGGAAACCTGCACAAGCAGCATATTGTTAGGGTCACTCGTAATGTTCATGCTGCTAGCGCTGATGGAATAGCCGACGAAGTCATTAGGCAGTCTTGGATGCGTTGCGATAGGGAATTCGGACTCGATCCGGGCAAGCCGCCCAGCGCATATGTGCTCGATTCCTCAGCAATAAAAGAACATCAGGGTCAGGTTGAGGGGTTTTTGCAGGTCGCGCGAACAGGCATGGAAGCCTTTTATAAACAAATTTCTAGTCTCAATTACGTCATGCTGCTCACTGATGGCGAGGGTGTTACGGTCGATTACATCGGTGATAGAAAGTACGACCGTGAGGCAAAACAAGCGGGACTTTACTTGGGTACTTCGTGGAAAGAGCGGTATGCGGGTACTAACGCGGTCGGCACCTGCTTAAGCACTGGGAAAGCGATTATTTGCCATAAAACGGACCATTTCTATGCCGCCAACATTGATCTGACCTGTACCGCCGCTCCCATTTTTGCGCCTGATGGCAATTTGCTAGCTATTCTGGATGTCTCGTCTATGAGCTCGCCGTTAGCAAAGGAGAGTCAGTTTCTCGCGCTTCAACTCGTCATGATGCATGCCAAGATGATTGAAAGTGCGAATTTCCTGAACCACTTTAGTAGTCATTGGATTTTGCGCTACGCCAAAACGCCCGTTTTTGTTGACGTGAATAAAGAGAATTTGATTGCCATTGATGGTGACGGGATGATTCTTGGTGCGACACAGGCGGCCGTAAACGAGCTAAACGGCGGTTGTTCCGTTAAAGACGTCATTGGCAGTTCGATTAGCGATTATTTTGAAACCTCGATTGATGACTTGTTATCTGTGGCGTCTGGCCCAGTCAATTTGATCAACAATACGATAACGGTAAGGGGAGCCGGAGAGTTGTTCTATATGGACATTACGCCACCTACTGGAAAATCCGTTTCAAAACCGAGAGCGGGCTTTCTTTCCGGGCATCGTAATGCGTTTGATCGGATCGCTGGTGAGGAGCCGCTTATGCAGGCCTCCATTACCAAAGCCAAGCGTTTCGCTGATCAAAACTTAAACATAATCATCAGTGGTGAGACAGGTACAGGCAAGGAGTTGATGGCGCGGGCTATTCACAATAGTAGCGTTCGGAGTATCAAGCCGTTTGTAGCCATTAATTGTGCGGCAATTCCCGAGTCATTGATTGAAAGTGAGCTCTTTGGCTACGAGCAAGGCGCTTTTACGGGCGGCAGGAAACAAGGTAAAAAGGGCTTAATCATGCAGTCCGATGGAGGCACTCTTTTTCTGGATGAAATCAGCGATATGCCTTTGAACTTGCAATCGAGATTATTGCGAGTGCTTGCTGAGAGAGAGGTTTTAGCGCTCGGCTCGGATAAGCCAAAAAGGGCAGATCTGCATGTCATTTCAGCGAGCCACAAAGATTTGAGAGTGTTGATAGCGCGAGGCGGTTTTCGAGAGGATCTGTATTATCGTCTTAATGGCGCTACGCTGGAGCTAGCTGCTTTGCGGCATCGTCAGGATATTTCCTTTGTTGTCGCGAACATCGTGGCGGAAGAGTCGAAATTACGCAGGACACACTTTCAGGTATCGACTGAGGTTGAGGAAATTTTTGAGCGTTATCCGTGGCCTGGAAATTGTCGGCAGTTGCGGAATGTGTTGCAGTTTGCGATGGCTTTGACCGATGACGGGGTCATTAAAGCAAATGATTTGCCAGATGAAATAAGGTCCGAGGTGCGGAGTAACGAGTTATCTCCATCTGCGGCAATGACGGGGGTTGATCTCTCGCCGCAAAAAGATGCCTCGGAGGACGGATACCCGATGCAGGCCAAGGCCCTCATCGAACTCCTACAAAAGCATAAGTGGAATATTACGGACGTCGCGCTGGAATTGAATCTCGCGCGATCAACCGTTTATCGAAGAATGAAAAAGTACGCCATCGTCGCACCGAATGATCGCTAGCCGCGATATGCGCCCCTCCGCTTTTTCGGCGTCTTACCATGCGGATCCAGTCATTGAGCTGAAACAGGATGACGACAACCTTTTCAGCCTGAGGGCAGGGCATGCCGTTCCGAACCTCCGGCTTTGGATCGCCACGCCATCGGTCATTGTGAGCAAAAGAGAATCCGAATTGCCGCATTTTGAGATGGCCGCGAGCACACTTCAGGCGAGAGGTTGGCCAATCTTCATTCGCAGCACGGGCGGCACCATTTGTCCTCTAGGCCCCGGGGTACTGAATCTCTCGTATGTGAATAGATTTAAGTTCACAGACAGATTTTCTGCAGACGCTTCTTACTCATGGTTTTGCAGCAAATTGCTTCAATCTATTTCTGATTTTGGAGCAGTGGGCAAGATAGGGTCTGTGCCCGATTGTTATTGTGATGGCAGGTACAACATCGTCGTATCAGGTAAAAAATTGATTGGCACATCCCAGCGTTGTGTGCCGATGTCGAAGGATTACAAGGACGTCGCATTATTAATGCACGCCACCATTTTAGTCAGCGCAAATAAACAGCGCCTTTGTAATGTCGTCAACAGCTTTAATGCACTTACGGAGCAAGAGGCGGTGGTGTCAGAAAATGCTCTGATCAATCTGATAGAGATTTATTCATTGGGCGGTAAAAAGGATATAAAAGATAGGCTTATCGGTAACCTGACAGAAGCGTTTCAATCAGGCGCGAACAGATGGGAATATCCGGTAAGCCATTGTTAATTTAATAGATAAATTAGGGGAAGTTACATGAACAGCACAGTCCATTGGTTGTTGGAAGTCTCGGTCAATGAAGGTCAGTTAGACGCTTTTATAGCGCTGATGAGTGAAATGGTAGCGGCAACTCAAAATGAGCCCGATACTCTGATTTATGAGTGGTACTTCGATGAAGAAAAGCGGATCTGCCAGATAAATGAGCGTTATCGAGATTCGGCGGCTACGATGGTTCATTTGCAGTCATTTGGTGGTTTTGCTGAGCGTTTCATGGCTGCAGTGACGCCGGTCAACTTTATCGTTATGGGTGATCCTGACATGGCCGTTCGTGAGGGGTTGGCGGGCTTGAATCCAATGTATCTCTCTCAGGAAGCTGGGTTCTCTAGATAAACATTGTGATTGCAGACGCTGAGGCTGGGTAGGCACTTATTGCCACTCCACTAGGGTCCGCTTGGCGACTTGCAATGTTCCAACCTAAGTCAAGCTGAAGCATCCTACCTAGGCGCTAGAGCGTCCTTGTTACTCGGTCCTCCCGTCTGCCCTATACTTCATTAATGTCTGTTAATCATTCTCTGCTTAGCTCTGTGCGACTCGACGCGTTAACCTTAAAAAATCGCGTAGTAATGGCCCCGATGACCCGTGAGTGCTGCGCCGATGGGTTGCCCGATGAAAGTAACCAGGATTACTACGCGCTGCGGGCAAAGGGCGGTACCGGGTTGATTATTACTGAGGGTTGCTCGGTCAACGCCGATGGAGGTTTTGGTAATAGCGTGCCGCGGCTTTATGGAGAAGGGGTAGAGCTTGCATGGCGGCCGCTTGTGAATGCCGTCCACATTAGTGGCGCCAAAATTTTCGCACAGCTTTGGCATGTAGGCGCTTTCTCGCCGTCACTAATTGGCATGCATGATTCCGTTGATGATGTGGTGCGACGACTTAGCCCGTCTGGGTTAGCGGGGCCAGAGCAATCATTTGGGGCAGTAATGTCGCCAGCAGACATCGAGCGCACCATCTCAGATTTTGCCGCCGCAGCTGCTGTGGCACATAGATGTGGTTTCGATGGAATCGAAATTCATGCGGCTCATGGTTACCTCCCTGATCAGTTTTTCTGGCACGCAACAAATCTGCGCAGTGATCGCTACGGCGGGAGCTTGTCTGATCGCGCAGCTTTTACCGCTGATATTATTCGAGCATGTCGGCTGGCGACCAGCGAGGGCTTTGCAATTTCGGTACGAATTTCGCAATGGAAGCAGCTTGATTATGAGGCTCAGGTAGCAACCACCGCGAATGAGCTGGAGACTTGGTTAAAGCCGATGGTAGATGCGGGTGCCAACATTTTCCATGCATCCACACGCAAATTCTGGCAGCCGGCTTTCACCGAGAGCGATCTGAGTTTTTCTGGTTGGGTGCGCAAGCTTTCTGGCAAACCTACTATTGCTGTAGGCTCAGTCACGCTGGGTAACGACTTTAAATCGGCGGAAGGAAAAACAGCGGCCAGTGCAGCACCAGAGCAACTGGAACTCATTGACGCCTGCTTGAACCGAGGGGATTTTGACCTCTTGGCAATTGGTCGCGCTTTGCTGGCAAACCCAGACTGGGTGACGCTGGTCGCAGACGGCCGTGCGGCTGAGCTTCGTCCATTCACCAAAAACTTACTCGATCAATTAGTCTGATCGATGCCTCAAGGGGCCAGCCGTTTCACCCAGTTCCACTCCGTACCTTCGAAGCCGTTAACAAGACTTGCCTCCACCCGTCGATGGCTGATCAACCAGCCCCCATCAGCCATTTCGAGTTGGTCTATGTAACGCAGACAGACCAGTTCCTGAGTACCGTCTTGCAATTCATGCCAGGTAATCTGGTAGGTTGTGGTGTTTGCCTTACTTCCCCTCAGGTCAATCAGTATCTGCCCGATTTGATGGTGTGTTCGGCGGAACACCTTTTGGCCACTGGCAATGCGTGCAGCAATGTTGTCCCTGCCCTTAACGGCGCCGCCGCGTCCCGCGCCATAGTCGGCTACGGCGTTATTACTGAAGCAGGCTGCAACACCTGCGATGTCATACTCATCTAGGCAACGACAGTAAGTGGCTAAAAGCTGTCTGATGCGTTCATGATTTCGTAGCTCTTCGATCGCCTCGATCAGTGTGGCGGTCGTATTTTTCGTTTCCATAACTTGTTCTCGGACAGAATATGGTGGGATAACTTAGCCGAAATTCAGCCATTTTGTGAGCTGAATTTAAAAGCTGCATATGGCGACGGCGGGGCTTCCTTCATAAGTCCGCTGTGAGGCGGATCTCACGGAAAAATGTATTACTGTTGTGCGACGTTAGTGAAGTTGCCTGCCCCGGGTGCTCAGTGTGACAACCGAATCACAACCAGCAGCGTAATGAAGCTAAAGGGCGCTCGGCGAACAGCGGCAAAGCCGACCGAGTGTGGCCGCAAATAGCGTGATGGAGACGGTATGTCTGATGACACCTACGAGCACTTTCGCGCTTTTTACGGTGAAGCGGCCGAGGGCAATCTATGTGGTCTGCGCGCACTGGCGACCGCACTGCCCGATCAGTTACCGGCAGGGCCAACCACCCGCTGCCTAACCCGGGATCTGGGTGAGCGGCGAGCCGAAGTCAGGTGCTTCTCTGATCAGGGTAGGCCGATCGAGTG
>CAJQKG010000292.1 GCA_905478845.1 uncultured Luminiphilus sp. | reverse complement strand
AGAATAGCATCGATTAGTAAACAGAATAGCAACAGATCAGGCCGCGTCGCTGTCGGCAGAGTCCTCATTAGGTGGCTCTCATGCTTCGGTGATTGCGTCGCGGGGAGCTGTGACACCCTATCGCGACGCTTCCTCTGCTACTGCTTTTGAGTCGTATTGCACAGGTCAAGGACGAAGTTGTTCGAGCAAATGCCTCACGTCATAGCGCTCGTCGCCCTCCTGCCGGGGTGCGAATTGTCGATAAGCCTCAGCAATCACGCTTTGGCGCTCATCAATCCGAACTTGGTTGTAACCATGCGATACCACATAGGGTTCGCCAGCCAGCATCTGCGGCAGGATGATTGCGGCGAATTCATCAACCGGCATACCCAGGTGGCGCATCGGCTCGGGTATGAGCTCAGACCCCACGAACCCCGGCGCGATGACACCCACAGCAATGTAGTCCGGCATTTCTTCTCTCAGGGCGTCAGTTAAACCCAGTACCGCATGCTTGCTTGCCACGTAAGCGGCGGAGTTTTTCACCGCCACGAAAAAACTGTTCTCGGAACCAACGTTGTAGAGCGCAGCCGGAGCACCCTGTTCAATCAATCGCTGACCAAAGAGCTGACACCCCCGCCATACCCCGTCGAAGTTCACCGCCATGACACGCCGCATCTCTTCAAAGGGGGTATCCATCACGGAGCCCCGGATCTGACCAATACCGGCGTTGTTGACGACCAACGCCACCTCACCAAAAGTAGCAAAGGCCTGCTCAGCGAAGCGCGTAAGTTGTTCAGGGTCAGTCACATCAAGCGGAAACGCCCGCGCGGTCACGCCCGCAGCTGCCAGACATTCCACCGCCTCGTCGAGTCGGGCCTGTCTTGGCTCACCAATCACCACGTGAGCACCCCGCTGGCCACAGGCCTTGGCCAGGCCGAAGCCAATACCCGTCGCGCCACCCGTGAGAATGACCGTTTTGCCTCGAAGATCCAGCATCGAAAACTCCTTGCCTGTCAATCCACTCAATAGCGCTCGCGATCAGTCGTTGCTCAAAGACTCCAGATCAATGACGAACCGGTACTGCACATCGCCTTCATGCAGTCGGTGCCAGGCGCCCTCAATCTCATCTGGCTGAACCAGCTCGATCTCCGCGCCCAGACCGTGGGCGTGGGCAAACTGCATCATTTCGCGGGTATCGGCAATACCGCCAATAAGCGAGCCCTCGAGGCTGCGATCGCCAAATACGATCAGTGCGGGAAACACCTGCAATTGGTCTGTGGGCACCCCTACTAGGCAGAGCTTGCCGCCGCGACGTAACAGTGGGAACCACTGATTTAGGTCATGGGGGTTCGAGATCGTATCGAGAATCAAGTCACATTGGCCCACCCACTCCTGCAGCTCCTCAGATTCTGGGTCTAGCGCCAACTCGGCTCCCAGCCGCTTGGCATCCGCCCGCTTTGCCGCAGAGCGCGATGCGACAAGCACTCGCGCACCCATCGCGTTGGCAAACTGGATGGCAAGGTGGCCAAGTCCGCCCATCCCTAGAACACACAGCGTCGTGTCGGGGCCCACCTTGAAGCGCTTAAGCGGTGTGTAGACCGTAATACCGCCGCACAGTAGTGGCGCCATCCGTGCGAGATCTGCGCCGTCGGGAATCGGCACAAGGTAGTCGTAGTCGACCACGTAGTCGGAGGCATAGCCACCATAGTTCACGCGACCCTCGGGATCCTTGCTATTAAAGCTCAGGGTGAAGCCCGTTTCGCAGTAATGTTCATCACCCGACTCACACGGTTGGCAGCGTCGGCAACTATCTGCGATACACCCGACACCCACCACCTCACCGATCGAGACACCTTCGACTTGGACACCCATTTCGCTGACGACACCCACCATCTCGTGCCCCGGCACCATGGGATACATGCCGCCGCCGAGCTTGTCACCCGCGGCCACCAGATCGGAGTGGCAGATCCCGCAGTACTTAAGATCAAGCCGCACATCGCGCGGACCCAAAGGGCGCCGTTCAACTGTCGTCTTACTCAGGCGCGTGCCCGCTTCTTCGAGTTGGTAGGCCACGGTCATGGGGTATCTCCTGATTATTGCGAGTAGTGCTTTGGCACGACAGTATGGCGCGGAGTCCGCGGCCACGCCTAGTGAATGCGCTATTGATCGTACCAAGGTGCGCGCGAGACCGCGACGCCAAAACAGATTACCAACCAGTGCAATTCACGATAGCCACGTGCGAAAGCGTTATCGGCACCTGAACAAGAACCCCCCACTCGGGTGGCCAGCGCTGCTCCGGACAGCAGCTCTCTGCTCGGGCAATAACTATCAACCAGTCGTAATCTCAGCAGTAAATCGACGTGCAATCTTTTCATCGTTTAGCCTCGCATCCCCTGCCGGCAGGGCGTTAAACGAACCGGCTCTCGTCATCAGATTAGGCAACGCGTGGGTTCCCAGTGAGTCATGACGCCGCGATCAGATTGACGCGACTGTCGGGGCCCCCTTTCGACATCCCTCACTGTACTCAAGCAGCTCACCAGCGCGTGCGATTCACAATAG
>CAJQKG010000291.1 GCA_905478845.1 uncultured Luminiphilus sp. | reverse complement strand
AACCACTTTTTGTGATCTGCTGGGCTACGATCAAATGGAAGTGGGCATGGCTCGGCGGGTCGAGCACTATCGATCGCGCAGTGGCACCGCCAAGCTCCACCTTGCACTCAGCGCACTCCCGCAGTTTGTTGGCTTAACAGATAGCCAACTGGCCGAACGACTGGTCATTACCCCCTCTATGGATGGGATGGAGCGGGCGCTGAATCCCATGAAATATAATGAGATCAGCACCCAGCACACCTTCGATATCAGCATTCCCTCTGTCGCGGACGCGTCGCTTGCACCTGCTGACCAGCACGTTTTGACTGCGATCGTGCACTATGTGCCTTACGCGCCTGATCTGGGCTGGGAAGCCGCGCGACCACAGCTCTTGGCGCAGCTATTGGCCGAGCTAGAAGCCTATGCCCCCGGAATAGGGTCCTTGGTCACCGCCAGTGAGCTGATCGTTCCTTCTGACCTAGAGGCCTCACACGGTATGACCGGTGGTAATTGGAACCACGGCGAACTCTCAATTGATCAAGCCTTGATGATGCGGCCCTTCCCAGGTTCGACCCAGTATGCGACCGCGGTCGATGGCTTATATCTCTGCGGCGCAGGCGCGCACCCGGGCGGCGGCTTACAAGGCCTCCCGGGACGTAACGCGGCAAAAGAAATTCTGAAGCGAGGAGCCCTATCATGAGCCTGGCAAGTCGAGACACGATGCTGCTGACCACCCCGTTCCACTCCCGCGTGGCAGCAATGTGCGACCTCAACGACTGGGGCAATTGGATGGGTTATACCACCCCAAATGCCTATTTTGATGTCGAGTTAGAGTATTTTGCGCTGCGCAGCACGACCGGCGTATTTGACCTGTCACCCATGAACAAATACCGCGTGACCGGACCCGATGCCCAACGCTATTTAAACCGACTGGTCACACGGGACGTCGCAAAACTCGGTATCAACCGGGTTGGCTATGCGATCTGGTGCGACGACGATGGCCAAGTGATGGATGATGGCACCATCTTCCGGCTGGGCGAGAGTGATTATCGCATTTGTTCATACCAGAGAGCGGATGACTGGCTCGCCTGGAACACGCTGGGGTTCGATGTGACCATCGAGAATGAATCCGAAGCCGTAGTCGGCTTGGCGGTTCAGGGGCCCACGTCGTGCACGATTCTCACCTTACTGGGCTGCACAGACCTCAATCAACTCAAGCCCTTTGGCATAACCCATTACACTTTTGAGGGAAAGCCGCTCATGGTGAGCCGCACCGGTTTCACAGGGGACCTGGGCTATGAGGTATGGGTGCCACCCGAGTCTGCTGAAGCGCTGTGGGATCAGTTGTTTGAATTAGGCCAAGACTACCTCATCAAGCCCATTGGCGGTTTAGCGCTAGAACTCGCGCGGATCGAGGCGGGCTTTTTGCAGGCCAATACCGACTTCATGCCGGCCGAAGACGTTGTCCGTGTCGGGCGCACCCGCAGTCCGTTTGAACTCGGTTTAGCGTGGCTGGTCGACTTCTCGAAGCCCCTATTCAATGGTCGCGCAGCTTTATTGAGGGAGCAAGAAAAGGGCTCTCGGTTCCGGTTTGCGTTGCTCGATGTGCAAGGTAACAAGCCTGCTGAGCACTCGTTTATTTTAAAAGGTGACAAGCAAGTTGGTACGGTCACCTCTGCGGCTTGGTGCCCGACGGCAAAAGCCAATTTGGCGTATGCGCAGATTGAAATGCCCCATGGGGCGGTTGGTGACGAACTCGTTGCTGAAATTTACTACCAACGGGAACTGCACTGGACGCGGCTGTTAGCACCTTGCAAAGTCATTGAGGGACCGATTTTTAAATCGTCCAAACGCTGGCAGACGCCCGCACCACCGTATTAATTGTCCAACGAACTACTCGAGAGACGCCATGCAAACCATCGCGACTTCAGTTGATGATTCCTTTGAGCGCATGCGCGCCAGGCTAGAGGCTGAAAAGGCACGGCCGCACCATGCGATTGATCCCTATTTTTATCGTTCACATTTAGTGCATGAACAAGAACTAGAGCACCTCATCTTCAAAAGCTGGATTTATGCGCTGCACGCCAGTGAAATTCCCAACACCGGGGACTACCAACTACTCGAGATTGGTGAGGACTCCATTATTGTTGTGCGCACTGAAGACGGCGATATCAAGGCCATGCACAACGTCTGTCGGCATCGCGGTGCACGCGTCTGCGAAGCGACTCAAGGGAATCGGAAAACCTACGTTTGCCCCTACCATGGCTGGGTTTATCATATCGACGGCTCTCTCAAAGTCGCTCGTGAGACCCACGTAATGCCTGATTTTGATAGTGCACAGCATGGTTTAAAGCCCGTGAACTGTGTCACTTATATGGGTCTTGTCTTTATTAACTGCGACCTTAATGCAGGTGATTTAACGGCATCACTCGATCAGATCAAAGCACAACTCGGCGCCTATGACCTCGGTCATGCCAAAGTGGCGCATCGCAAAACCTATCGTGTCGATGCGAACTGGAAGCTCGCCATCGAGAATTACTTAGAGTGTTATCACTGCGCCACCTCGCATCGATCCTATGCGCGTGCGCACACCTTGAAAGATCTGGAAGAAAAGTCGGCGCCAGTAGTGGCAAAAATGCTAGAGCGCGCAGATGAAATCACGGGGATACCGGGTATTTCAAAGGAACACACCACCATCTACCTCGACGCGCCAAGTTTTGGTAGCTGTGCGCATGCGATGCGGTATGGCCTCTTTGACGGCTACGTGACCGGCACCCAAGATGGTCGCCCTGCCGCACCGCTCATGGGCGACATTCAGGATTACGATGGAGGCGTTGGAGACTTTCAGCTGGGCCCCCTGAGTTTCATGCTGAATTATCCCGATCACTGCGTGCTCTACCGGTTTTTGCCTAAATCACTCACCGAAACCGATATGGAGTTGGTCTGGCTGGTCCGTGGCGATGCAGTCGAAGGGACTGATTACGATCTTGAGCGTCTCACTTGGCTATGGCACCACACCACGCTGGAAGACGAGTACATCATCACCCGTAACGCGGCCGGCGTGAACTCTCGATTCTTTGAGCCTGGGCCTTATCATCCCGAGTTCGAGTTCACACTGACGCAGTTCATTCACTGGTATTTGCACACCCTAGAAGCCAGCATTCGTTAGCTGATCTGTCGTCGCCGCCATCACGAAGGTGCCATGGGCCTTCGTGGCTAACCGTCAGTGCTTGGGCTGATTGCCTGTTACTATGAACCGATAAGACGGCATGACTGCCCACTCACGATGGTTGAACAAGCGCCAAGCGCTGACAGCCGCCGTTCATCACGCTACTGAGGCTCACTGTTGCCACAAACGCCGGTAAACCACAGTCCCCTACCCGCCGTAAAGCGCGCACGTATACCGCTTTTCAGCGCTTTCTTCATGATTTACATCTTTGTGTCGGGTGGCTCTTTCGGTATTGAGGCAATGGTGTCTTCGTCGGGACCCGGGCTCACCATACTCTTACTCTTAGCACTGCCCTTGGTCTGGGCATTACCCATGGCACTGGTGGCGAGTGAACTGGGATCTGCATTACCGGCGAGCGGCGGATTCTACATTTGGACTCGGCGAGCCCTCGGGGACTTTTGGGGATTTCAAACCGCCTGGTGGTGGTCCTTAGCACTGTTAGTCGATACGTCAGTCTACGTGGTGCTCAGCACCACCTACTTGCAAAACCAATTGGGTTTCGGCGATACGACCTACTATGTCACCTGCTGGGCAATCATTGTGATCTTTACCCTCGTCAATATCTTGGGGGTCAAAATAGTGGCGATCAGCTCTAGTTTATTTTCGATCTTCATCATTTCACCCTTCGTCGTATTGGGCGTACTGGGGCTCATGAATTGGCAATTTAACCCCCTCACCCCCATCACACCGCCGGACGCCAATCTGTTAGGTAATGAGGGCGCGCTCGTTCTTGGGCTCAGTGTTGGACTTTGGATGTACTCCGGTTACGAGTCGATGTCTACACTGGCAGGTGAAATCGAACAACCGCAGCGCATCATTCCTAAAGCATTGATGCTGGTGCTGCCCTTTGTCGCCTTTATGTATCTGCTCCCCACGGTGGCGAGTATTGCCGCATTTGGTCACTGGGAGCTCTTTAGTGTCGACAGTGGCGAGGGCAAAGTGTCTTTTGTGGATATTGGTCGAGCCTTGGGTGGCACCGCGCTCGGCCATGCACTCCTAGCCTCTGCGGTGCTGGGTAATCTTGCGCTATACCTCGACTACATGGCATCAGGTGCCCGCCCGCTGCAAGCGCTTGCCGATGATGGCTTATTTCCGCCGATCATCTCTCGCGTCAGCAGACGCTTCGGCACACCGATCGCCGCCATCCTACTGGTGGCGAGTGTCAATGCGGTTCTGATCGTCGGACCGTTCCAGAGCCTTGTGATCATCGATGTCATGCTGATGGTGTGTTCTTACGCCGTGATTTTTATCGCAGCCGTTCACCTGCGGCGATCCGACCCCAACTTGCATCGCCCCTTCAAAATCCCCCTGGGGACAAGGGGCCTAGCCGCGCTGATGATTCCACCACTGGGCCTCGTTGTCTTCATGCTGTACATGACATTATTCGATCGGAGTTTGGTCTTATTCGGCTCACAGGGGGTCACCATTTTAGGACAAGATATTGGCTGGTATGGGCTTGCTGGGCTACTCGCGCTCTTGTCAGGCCCGCTGCTGTATCCATTGCTTCGACATCGATACGGTGGGCCCACTATCGCTTTTCAGAAAGCCGGCAATTTTTCAGAGGGAGTGGCAGACTCAAGGGGTGAGCGGGTTATCGATTCTATTGCTCACAAGGAATGAGGCATCGCTTGGCGAGGATGCGCGCTAGAGAGAACGCCCCGTGTAAAGTGGCGCGCGCCACAAACGCAGAAGTCGATCGTATTGGTATCGCAGCGTAATACCCTAGTAGCGGGATTTTAATCTGATTCCCTCAGGAGACAGGCGACGAACCGGGTGCTCAGCTCTCGAACCACAACCCGTCTGGGTCTTCCGGCCAGACCCCCAAATAAGGGCCATGTGCTTGAAAGCCTAGCATCCGACGCACCGCTTCGGGCTGCGCCAGTACGTCCTCTCGGGTCAAAGTCAGGTATTGATTTTCTTCTTGCCGAAGCCAGCCAAGGCAGTAGGTATTCACCACCGCCCGTCTCGCTGCATTACTGAGGTTCGTCCCACCGCCATGCAGCGTCGATCCAAGGTATAACACGACCGATCCCTGGGGCATCACGGCTTGCACAATATGCTCACCACCCACTTGCTCCGGGTCAGTGATTTCATACTCCTTCGGCACGACCCGTGTCGCCCCATTTTCCTCAGTAAAGTCATCCAATGCCCAAAGCGCTGAAATCTGCGCCTCAAAGGGCAATAAATGACTGGGATAACAGGTGTCGTCGGCGTGCAACACCTGCGCCGCTTCGCCCGGGAGAATCTCAATCGCTGTCGTACTGCCCACCTGATAGACCTCGCAATGCGGCTTGAGCACGGCATCGGCCACTGCCAACACCGTTGGATGCATCAGTAAAGTCGCAAAATGAGCCGAGTATTTCGCAACCCCCCCCACGCGGAGCGTTTTATGGCCATTGAAGCTGTTTTGGTAAAGGTGCCCCTCTCGGTCAAACTCTGCCCGCAAATCGGTGTTCAAACCGGCTACGACCGTCTCCTCCAGCAGATTTTCAACTACCACGACCCCACTGTTGACCAAAGCGCCGACAATGATCTCGGCAGGATCATGCGCTTGATATCGGGCGATCTTCATCATGGTGCTCCGCCTAGTCGTTAACTAAGATAATATTATACTCTGTCCACAGAACCGACCAAGAACCCACCAAGAGCGTAATACCGCGGGCTCTCCTGCGCTCCCAACCCATCTGAGTCCGCCACTTCATGCGCCCTTATCGGAACACCCCCTCATGGCGAACCCAATCCCATCAATCGACCCGAGAGAACAATGACACTGCATCAGCGAGATCATTCCCCGAAACAAGCAGCCCACTGGCAAGATCGCGTCGACCTCGCGGCGGCATTTCGCTGGGCAGCGCGACTCAATCTACATGAGGCCGTCGCCAACCACTTCTCTGTCGCCGTTGGGAACAGTAAGACTGAGTTCTTAATCAATCCGAATCAGGCTCATTTTTCACGCATCAAGGCGTCCGATCTGTTACTGCTGGATGCTAGCGACCCTGACACCTTAAACAGAGCGGACGCGCCTGACCCCACAGCCTGGGGTCTGCACAGCGCCATTCATCGTCACTGCCCGCAGGCCCGCGTCGCCTTGCACGTGCATTCGACCTATTCGACCGTGCTATCAACACTGGAAGACCCCCGCCTGCCACCGATCGATCAGAATTGCGCCATGTTTTTTAACCGCTACGCAATCGATCCCGAATATGGCGGCCTCGCGCTCGATAGTGAGGCTGAGCGCTGCTGCCAACACTTATCAGACCCCTCCAAATGGGTCCTCATCATGGGTCAGCACGGCATTTTGGTGACGGGGGACACCGTTGCAGAAGCCTTTAATCGGCTCTTTTATTTTGAACGTGCCGCTGAGACCTATATCAAGGCGTTGTGGACGGGACAAAAACTGCGCGTGATGACTGACGAGGTGGCATCAGCAACGGCTCAAGCAATCGAGAACTACCCGGGGCAGGCCGAGCAACACTTTGCCGAATTGCGCGCGATTCTCGATCTAGAGGCACCCGATTACGCTACCTAATGACCGCCTCTTTGCAAAAAAAAACCACCCGTCGGGTGGTTTCGCTGTAATGGTGGGCCGTGCTGGATTCGAACCAGCGACCAATTGGTTAAAAGCCAACTGCTCTACCAACTGAGCTAACGGCCCAAAACAGGCAAGGCGCGTATGCTAACGTCCCCGGGTAAAAATTCAAGTCCTTTACCGGCCAAAACCCCGGTAATTGAGCACGTAGCCAGATTCCCCCCCTGTATTTGCCGCCGACACCCCTTAGCGGGGTTATCCGCCCGCCCATCTCAGTTGAAACGCCGACCGCACTTCCAAATCAGACACTCGCTAATCACCCCAGCAGCGTAGGCTTTTGGCGCCACATCACAATCTGTCCCAAGCCCCTTATGGAGCCTGCGACTCGATGTAGTGCGTTGGATCCTGCACGCCCGCGGCGGTAAAACCGTCGCGTCTTAATCGACAGCTATCACAGACACCACAGGCGCGACCCAGTGCATCCGCCTGATAACACGACACGGTTAGGGCGTAATCGACACCCAGTCGCATCCCCAATTGGATAATGTCCGCTTTGCTCATCTCAATGATCGGCGCTTCCACTCGCACCGGGTGGCCCTCTACGCCCGCCTTGGTTGCTAGCGATGACAACGTATCAAAAGCGGCAATAAAATCCGGTCGACAATCAGGATAACCCGAGTAGTCCACTGCATTCGCACCAATGTAGATAGCGTCAGCGCCCAGCACTTCGGCCCAACCCAACGCCAGCGACAGAAAAATGGTGTTTCTCGCCGGCACGTAGGTCACCGGAATGCCTGCCGAAGGTGTTGTTGGCACCGCTACTGACGCATCAGTGAGCGCGGACCCACTGAGAAAAGAGAGATCCAGGGCCACGACTCGGTGCTCAACATCGTCGTATTGCGCTGCGACACGCTCAGCCGCGGCCAACTCGGACCGATGGCGCTGACCGTAATCGATACTTAAGCTAAAGCAGGTCTTGCCCGCAGCATGCGCCACCGCCAAGACAGTGGCAGAGTCGAGCCCACCAGATGTCAGTACGATCGCTTTACTCACGCCCCAAAACCCCTGCTTCTCATAATTTGTGCTCCATTTAGTGGCCCGGCGTATCCTGCCAGAGCAATTTATGAAGCTGTATTTGCAGCCGAGCAGGTACCTTATCCGCCAGCATCCAGTCCGCGAGCTCTGCGGGGTCAAGCTGCTCAAAGCTGGGAGAAAACAGCACGTCAGAGACGCGCGCAGTCAGCTGGTTCTCATCAATCCGCATCCTCGCCCAGTCGTAGTCTTGGCGACTACACAGCACAAACTTAATTTGATCATTGGGGGTCAAGTGACTCACGTTGGACCAATCGTTACGATGCACTTCCCCAGAATCCGGCGTCTTAATGTCGACGACTCGGCTCACTGCTTGGTTCACCTCAGCGATACTCAAGGCGCCACTCGTTTCTAGCGAAACGTCAAATCCGAGATGGCAGAGTTGATCCAGTAACGTGAGACACCCGGGCTGCGCCAGCGGCTCACCACCGGTGACACAAATACGACGACACGCGAAAGTCTCAATTTTGCTGAGAATCGCGTCCACCGTCATCAGTTCGCCACCGGAAAAAGCATAGGCGGTGTCGCAGTATTGGCAGCGGAGCGGGCACCCCGTTAATCGGACAAATACCGTAGGCAGTCCCACCGATCTTGCCTCACCTTGTAAGGAGTGAAAAATCTCTGTGATACGCAGTGGCATAGCCGCTTCGGGAGATGACCCCTTCAAAAGTTCTCCAGCAAAAACTGTCGAGCCAGCTGCGCCGCAGCATGTGAGGGGTATTCGCGTATCACCTCATCGAGGTATTCACGCGAGCGCTGTCGGTTACCTTTGATGAACTGTACCCGTCCTAATTTGTACAGCGCATCAGGTACTTTGGCATCTGCGGGGTACTGATCCAGCAACAATTTAAAGTTCTGTCGAGCCAGCTCCGGATCTGGCGGCTCGATGACCAAATAGAGCTCCCCCATCCAGTAATGTGCGTTCGGTGCATAACGGCCAAAGGGAAACTCAGCTAGAAAGCCGTCAAATGCAACCACGGCATCATCAAACTGTTTGAGCCGAACCAGCTCGTAAGCGGCGCGATAAGCGGCCTCCTCCCCCGCTTGCGCATCGACGCCGGGCGACGTGCTAGCAGACTGAATCGTTTCTTGCGAACCATTCGTTTCTGAAAGGGCATCGCCCAATGATCCCGCGTCGGCGGCACTACCTGCGTCGCCTCCGGCACCATTCCCCGCAGCAAGACGGCGGTCGATGTCCACGTAGCGCTCTAGCGTTTGCGCCTCGAGCTGTCGCAAGGCCTGTAACGCTTCTTCCAATTGGCCATTCAGTCGCCGAACGTCGGTTTCGAGCTGCTGCACACGCAACACCATACTGCCCGAATCATTGCCCGTAATGGGTGACGCAGTGGCATCCACAGGCACTTGCGCCACAGTGGTCGTGCCAGAGTAAGGCTGAATAGCAGAATAGATCGAGGCCGCCGGCTCCGCAGTCACTGTCGCGGCAGGCGCTAACGCAGTACCGCTCTGCACGGCCTCTGCGCGTCGCTCAGCTTCTTGTGCGCGCCGCTCGGCTTCCACATCGACGTAGTCCTGTGCCGACGTTATCAGCGCAGTCGTGACTAACAAAAAGCCGGCGAATAACGCCGGCTTACGGGATACCCCTGTCACTGCATCATCCTCAGCTATTTGAGCTCAACGCGTCGGTTCTGTTGCCAATTTGACTCACCAGAGCCATACGCAACCGGGTTTTCTTCGCCGTAGCTGATCGTCTCGATTCGATAACTCGGTAAACCGTTAGCCACCATGTAATCGCGGACCGCGTTAGCACGCCGCTCACCGAGGGCTAAATTGTATTCTCGAGTCCCTCTTTCGTCGGTATGCCCCTCAAGACGAACACTGTCGTTATTACCCAACAGTGCTTGAATATGTGCGTCGACTTGCGCTCGCGCATCATCTGTCAGCGAGGAACTGTCAAACTCAAAATAAAAGACCGTACCCACATCAGCAGCGGCGGCTTCTCGGCCCTGTTGCGCTTTCACTTGAGCCTGCTGCTCAGCTTCCTCGGCTGCAGCTTCCTGTGCGGCCTGCTCTTCGGCGGCAGCGGCGGCGGCTTCGGCTTCGGCTTCCTTGGTATCGTTACCAGAGCACGCTGCCAGAAAGAATGCCGCAAACACGAGGCTTATCCACTTGGCGTAAAGCGTTGATTTAGTCATGGCTTACTAACTCCCCTAATGGCCTTAAATTCTATTGCCGCTAATGTAGCGCATAACGAGAATATTTTCTCGCCCAGATCATAAAAAAATTGCCACCTTTTACGGTGTCTCGTAAGGCGACCAGGCGGGCTCCTGAACACTCCCCTCGCGAGCAGGCAAACTGAATCGCACCCCACCATCTACCGCCACCGCAGCCAAGATACTATCTTGTCCGCGCTTCGTTGCGTAAAGCACAATCGAGCCATTCGGGGCGATACTAGGACTCTCATCTAGACTGGTCTCGGTCAGCACAGTCAATCTATCGGTCACCAAATCAAGGACCGCTATATGGTATCGGCCATCACGCTGGTGTACGAGCGCAACATTACGGCCATCTTGCGCGACGCGAGCGCGCGCATTGAAAGTCCCCTCAAAGGTAATGCGCTCAATCTTCTTCGTGCGCAGATCGTAGCGATAAATCTGCGGGCGCCCACCCCGATCTGAGGTAAACAACAATGACTTCCCGTCCGGCATCCAAGTCGGCTCGGTATCGATTGAGAAATGCCGTGTTAACCGCGTTAATGCGCGGCTGGTCAGATTTAAGAGATAAATATCGGGATTACCATCTTTAGACAACACCAATGCCATCGTATTGCCATCGGGCGACCAAGCGGGTGAGTTATTGAGGCCCTGAAAGTTGGTCAGCTGTTCCCGGGCGCCGGTGCGCAAATTCTGACGATAGATCGCCGGCCGTGACGTTTCAAAGGAGACGTAAGCCACCTCTTGCCCATCGGGGGACCAAGAAGGCGACAAAATGGGGTCGCGACCCTCTAACAAGACGATCGGCCGCTGACCATCAGAATCAGCCAATGTCAGACGATAGAAATCTTTAGCATCCGGGTTACGCGTCACAGAGACATATAACAGGCGGGTGGCGAAAGCGCCTGAAATACCCGTAAGCCGCTCGTAAACTGCGTCGGATACCCGATGCGACAGCATGCGCAGT
>CAJQKG010000290.1 GCA_905478845.1 uncultured Luminiphilus sp. | reverse complement strand
TTGAGGATAGGCGGTAAGCCGATGCCATGAACCATCAAGGACGCGGGAACGCCCCCTACGCCAATGCGGGCAAGTTCTTCATTCACAATCCAGGCGTGCCAACTGTCACCAGGTACGCCTCCAAACGCTTCGGGATAGCCCAAACCTAACAACCCCACCTCCGCTGCCTTGGGCCACAGTGATTTGGGCATGGCACCGGCCTCGTCCCAGTCACTGGCATAAGGCATAATTTCGGCATCAATGAAGCGTCGGAGTGCCGCGCGCCACGCGAGGTGCTCCTCCTTCATATGCGGATTCGGTAACCGAGCGCCATCAAAATCCAAGCTCATGAACATCTCCTTGCTGCGTGTGTCAGCGCCGTTGGCAAAATCAAACAGCGATCATTCTTTTACGCACTGATCAAACCGGAGTCAATTCGCGTATAAGGTACAATCAAGGGCTACATCACACCGCGCCAGAGCGCAATGACAGGCAGCCCCGCGCTCAGGAAGGTACTATGAAATACATCGGCCAGTCCGATTATCAGCACTACTCGACACCCCGCATTGGTGTGCTGCTGACAAACCTAGGAACGCCTACGGCACCCACGGCCAAGGCACTGAAGCCCTATCTTAAACAGTTTCTTTGGGATCCTCGGGTCGTTGAGGTGCCCCGGCCCATCTGGTGGCTCATTCTCAATGGCATTATCTTAAATACCCGACCCAAACGCTCAGCAGAGGCCTATAAAGCAGTTTGGAGTGAGCGTGGCTCACCGCTGTTGGCACATCTCGAGGACCAAGTGGCCGGCGTCTCAGCACAACTCGAGGCCCGCTTTGGCAACCGCTTTATTGTACGCGGTGCCATGCGCTACGGCGCGCCCGCGATCAACACCGTTTTGGCAGAAATGTTCGATGCCGGGATGGAACAACTGGTGGTGCTGCCGTTGTATCCGCAGTACGGCGGGCCGACTACCGGTTCGACCTTTGATGAGATCGCGGCAGAATTTACGCGCCGACGGTGGCTGCCCTCGTTTCGGTTTGTGAGCGCTTATCACGATGACCCTCGCTACATCCGCGCGATGGCCGATAGCATCGAGGCGCACTGGGCGGTGCACGGAAGAGCCGATAAACTCCTGCTCTCCTATCACGGCATGCCAAAACGCTATTTAGTCGAGGGCGATCCTTATCATTGCCAATGCTATAAAACATCGCGTCTGATCGGCGAAGCACTCCATCTCACAGAAGAGGAGATGATGACCACTTTTCAGTCGCGCTTTGGCCGCGAGGAATGGTTGCAGCCCTACACGGACGAGACGTTGAAGGCCCTACCGAGCGAGGGGGTGACATCGGTTCAAGTGGTCTGTCCGGGCTTTTCAGCCGATTGTCTTGAGACGATTGAAGAGATCGGCATGGAGAATCGGGATTATTTCCTCGAGGCGGGGGGCACGCGCTATGAGTATATCCCCTGTTTAAATGCGGAGCCGGGACACGTGACCGCATTAACCGAACTGCTGGCCGACCAAATGCAGGGCTGGCTCACGAAAGAGCACGATCCCGCCATGAGCGATCGGTTAGCACGCGACCTGGGCGCACCGCATTAACACGCACCTCACTAGCACGCACCTCACTTAGACGCGCCTGAGACGGCTAGTGTGCGGGCTCAAACCAACCAATACCCAACGCTAACGCTATCCCCATTAAGAATAATAGGGTCAGCCGGACACGATCATGGCTGTGAAATTGCACCTCAGGTAACAAATCGCTCAGCGCAATACAGATAAACGCACCACCAGCAAAGGCGAGAATCCCTGGCAGCCATAAGGACGATTCGAGATAAGGCGCCATACCCCAGTAAAAAGCTATCGCCGCCAGTGGGCATAGCAAGGCAAATACAATGGCCGCTGACCAGCGCAAGGCAGACGACCAGCCAGCGTTCGCCATCACGGTCTCAATAGACAGAGAGTCCAGCGGCTTGTGCAGTAAAATAGCCAAAAACACCCCTAAGCCCAGACCATAATCACTGAGCATGACGGCGCCTAAAGCGATGCCGTCGATCACCGTGTGAACACATAACCCCGTGAAGAGCCCGAGTGCACCGATGCCCCGCTCGGGCGGATGATTGTGATCATGAGCGTGGGCATGAGAGTGGGCATCTGCTGAGGGCATCTCGCACGCTGCAGCGGCGGCACCAAAATCATGCTGATGAAAATGAAATAGCCGCAATAACAGCAGCATAAAAACCAACCCGAATAGGGTCCAGGCCATCACACGATCAATATCGCCAATAATGCCAAAGCTATGAGGAATCAGGTGACAGAGCGCAACACCCAGCATCAACCCTGACACGAGGCTTAGTACCATCTGAGTTCGCGTATGCGTCATCACGATCTGGCGCGGCAACCAACTGCCTAGCAGCGATGCCGCCAGAAGTGCCGCGCTAAAGATCCCTAGCCAGAACCACCCCGTCATGCGGCTAACCCCCGACCAAGTTATCGCGGTGAATCATTTCCTCTTCACCTCGGTATCCTAATATGGCCTCAATATCGGTCGAACTCTTTCCGATCAGCGCCGCCGCCTCGTCGCTGGCGTAATTGACCAGCCCGCGTGCCCGCTCTTTGCCAGTAGCGTCGACACAGCTCACCAAATCCCCCCGTTGGAAAGAGCCTGTCACCGCGGTAATCCCAATGGGTAATAGGGAGCGGCCGTGGTCAGACACGACCGTCGCCGCACCTTCATCGAGCACCAGCTGTCCCTGAGCATGCAGCAAGCTGGCCAGCCATTGTTTGCGCGCGCTCAGCGGTTGGCGATTAGTGTGTAAAAAGGTTCCCACCGATTCGCCCCCGACCACCTTGGAGATCACCTCTGGCAGCCGCCCATTAGCAATAATCGTACTGGTGCCCGAACGCGCCGCCAAACGAGCGGCACTGAGCTTCGTTGCCATACCGCCGCGCCCCAATGCACTACCCTCGCCGGCGATGGCATCCAGATCAGGATCATGCACATCGGCTGAGGCAATCAGTTTGGCGTCCTGGTCCTGTCGCGGATCGCGATCCATGAGTCCATCTTGATCGGTCAGAATTAACAATGCTTCTGCATCCACTAGATTCGCCACCAAGGCTGCCAGCGTGTCATTGTCGCCGAGGCGAATTTCGTCGGTCACCACGGTGTCGTTCTCATTAATAATCGGCAACACACCCATACCCAGCAGGGTATTTAGGGTGCTGCGCGCATTGAGGTAGCGATCACGCGCGCGAACGTCGGCATGGCTCAATAAAATTTGTGCCGTGATCACACCGTGTGGCCCTAGACAGTCCTCATAAGCGCGCACCAGCGCCGACTGCCCTACCGCCGCGGCGGCTTGGGATAAATGGACCTCACGGGGGCGTTCTGCCAAGTTAAGCCGCACTAAACCGGCAGCAATGGCACCACTAGAAACCAGCACCACCTCATGGCCGAGGGCATGAAGCGATGCCAATTGCCGTGTCAGCGTCGTCATGACCTGTGGATCCAGCCCCAGACCGTCGTTGGTGAGCAATGCGCTACCCACCTTGATCACCCAGCGTCTAACACCCGTTAAACTCTGACGAGCGGCGTTGTGTGTGACGTCATTCAATACCGATACTCCACGTCAACCTCGCCATCGGCGTCCTCATCCGCGTCGAGCACCTGGTCTTGTGAGCCATGCTGTGCAGTGTGACGCGCCTCAGCTCGCGCCCTATTGAGCGTGGCAATCCGTTCGCGGGCTTCTTGCTGCATTTGTTCTTGTGCGGCCTGCTCCTCCTCTAATGCGACGGCATCGGTTTGATACTGCTCCATCAAATGCTCAAGGTGTGTCATCAGATCACCGCACAGTGGGGCGGTCTGGGTCCCTGCCACGGCGGAGATCTCATAGACTGGCCCCTGCCACGCGAGCGCAGCCACGATTTCCTCGCGGCGCGCCTGCAACGTGTCCTCATCAATTAAATCAATCTTATTCAGCACTAGCCACCGCGGTCTGGCCGCTAACGCGGGGCTGAATCGCTCCAGCTCTTGGATCACTGAGCAGGCTGCATTGGCTGGGTCACTGCCATCGATCGGCGCCACATCAACCAGGTGCAACAACACGCGATTGCGGGTGAGGTGCTTGAGAAAACGTATTCCCAGCCCGGCACCCTCAGAGGCGCCCTCGATTAACCCCGGAATATCGGCGACCACAAACGAGCGATAAGCATTGACCTTCACCACCCCCAAACTGGGGATCAACGTCGTAAAAGGATAGTCTGCGACTTTGGGGGTCGCCGCTGATATGGCGCGAATCAAGGTCGACTTACCGGCATTCGGTAAGCCCAGCAGTCCGACGTCGGCAAGCACCTTGAGCTCCAACTTCAGCTTGCGGAGCTCGCCCTCTGAGCCCGGTGAGCTTTGACGGGGCGATCGGTTGACGCTCGATTTGTAACGTGTGTTGCCCAAGCCGTGAAACCCGCCCTGCGCAACCAGCAGACGCTGACCGGCTGTGCGAATATCACCTAACACCTCACCCGATTCGTCATCCAATACCGTTGTTCCCAAGGGCACCGGCAACACCAAATCCTCCCCCGATTTGCCAGTGCAATTTCGCCCGCGCCCCGACGCGCCGCTCTCAGCCCGAAAGGTGCGCGTGTAGCGGTAGTCAATCATGGTGTTTAGCGCGTCGTCGCCCTCAAGGAATACCGACCCACCGTCGCCCCCATCGCCGCCATCAGGACCGCCCCGTTGAATAAATTTTTCGCGGCGAAAACTCACACAGCCGTTGCCGCCTTTACCGGCGGTAACGTCAATTGTGGCTTCATCAACAAATTTCATGGCTTCACCTAATCAACCAGCAAAAAAAAACCCCGCCGGATGACGAGGTTTTTATATCCTATGGCACCCGGGTTACGCCGCTACGATACGAACCTGTTTGCGCTTGCGCGGACCACCGACAAAGAATTCCACCTTGCCATCCGACGTGGCGAACAGAGTATGGTCCTTGCCCACGCGGACATTATCAGCCGCATGGAAGCGGGTGCCGCGTTGACGCACAATAATACTACCTGCTGTGACGGCCTGTCCCCCGTAAGCTTTTACGCCCAGTCGCTTACTCTCGGAATCGCGTCCGTTACGAGTACTACCGCCTGCTTTTTTATGTGCCATTGATAGTGTCTCCTGTCAGCCTGTGATCGCCGTAATTTTGACCTCAGTAAACCACTGTCGATGGCCGGTCTCTTTACGGTGGTGCTTACGACGATTAAATTTTACGATGCGGATTTTATCATGACGTCCATGAGAAACCACCTCAGCGGTTACCTTGCCACCCTCTACCAGCGGCGAACCAATTTTTACGCCGCTGCCAGAACCTAGCAACAAAACTTCATCGAACTCAATGGTTTGACCCATTTCCGCTTCAATTTTCTCGAGCTTCAGTTGCTCGCCTTCTTCGACACGGTGCTGTTTACCACCGCTTTTGATCACTGCGTACATTCTATTGTCCTCTCAGTTAGCCTGCTCGCGTTCGACATCATGGTTTGCGCTGGCAGAGTTCAGGCACCGAAATAAGGCCTTTTGGCCATTCCAAGGGCGCGAAAGATACGCCTTCAGCGGGTTGAACGCAAGTGTGAGTATTGGTCTCTGTTGTGCTGACCCGGCCACTTTTCAGCGCTGCGCCGAAAATGATGGCGTGGCGGTAGGTCGCCGCCCGCCCTATACTAACTGGCTACAAGGGGATATTGCGTGGATGTAGCATTCAAGTCGAGCGTCGCGGCCGAGTTCGCACAAGTCGACGAAGTCATAGTGGAATTATTGCAGTCCGATGTCGAAATGGTCGAAAACATTGGCCACTACATCGTCAGAGCGGGCGGAAAGCGCATGCGTCCGCTGTTGGTGCTGCTCTCTGCCAAGGCCCTTGGCGGGATCGATTCGGCCCACATCCGCTTTGCCGCGGTCGTTGAATTCATCCATACCGCGACGTTGTTACACGACGACGTGGTCGATTTATCCACGCTACGCCGCGGTATGCCGACGGCTAATGCCGCGTTTGGTAATGCACCCAGCGTACTGGTGGGCGATTTCATTTACACCCGCGCCTTTCAGCTGATGGTAGAACTCAACAACATGCCGCTATTGGCCCACATGGCGGAAACCACCAATACCATCGCCGCAGGTGAGGTCATGCAACTCGTGCACGCTGGCGATCCTGACACCCAAGCGGAGCAGTACCAAGAAATCATCCGGCGTAAAACGGCCGCACTATTTGCTGCCGCGTGTTGTGGTGCCGGACTATTACGCCACAGCCCTGCTGATCAGACAGAAGGGCTTTATCACTACGGTATGAATCTCGGTATTGCGTTTCAGTTAGCAGACGACCTGCTCGACTACGCTGGAGATCCCTCCCAGACGGGAAAGAATGTCGGTGATGATCTCAGAGAGGGGAAGATCACCCTACCTTTGCTACATGCGATGCAAGCCGGAACCCCCGCCCAACGCGGGCGTGTCGCAGAGGTCTTGCGCCAAAAAGAGGGGGATGCCTTCGCGGAAATCATCGAGATCGTGCGTCAAACCGGCGGTATCGATGCCACACGAGACGCCGCCATCCATCATCAGACTTTGGCACAACAAGCGCTGGCGCCATTGCCCGCGTCTGACGCCCTCACTGCGCTCTATCAGATGGCGGAAAAAGCGGTGGATCGACAGGCCTGATGAGCATCGATGCGCCAGCACTGCATGAGCGCCTGCGCGAGGCCCATGGTGCACTGAGTCATCAACGGATCACCGGGTTGTTTGACACCGACTCTGATCGACACGAACGCTATCAATGCCACAGCAATGGGCTCGTCGTCGATTTTTCTAAGCACTTACTCAATGATCATGTTTGGCAGCTACTCGTCGAGCTGGCGTCTGTCCACGCGCTACCAGAAGCCTTTGCCGCTTTGGTGGCGGGCCACAGTGTCAATACCTCGGAGCGGCGGCCAGCGCTGCATACCCTGTTGCGCGGCACAGCCGCCGAGCAGCACCCAGACCACACCGCGGCCATTCGTGACACGCTCAGTGGTATGGCGACCCTAGTCACCGGGATCCACACCGGTGCTGAAACGGGCTGGACCGATCAGGCCTTTACCGATGTGGTGAATCTCGGTATCGGCGGCTCTGACCTTGGCCCACGCTTCATTTGTGACGCACTCAGCACCTCAGAAGCACCATTGCGCGCCCATTTCGTCGCGAACATCGATCCAGAGGACCTCGACCGCACAGTAGGCACGCTAGACCCGTCTCGAACGCTCTTTGTGATGTGCTCCAAATCCTTCACCACCGAAGAGACACTGTCCAATGCCGACCGTGCCAAAGCGTGGCTGCAGGCAGCTGGCTTACCCCCACACCGCCTAGGACAACACTTCATCGCCGTAACAACTCAGGTGAATCGAGCTCAGCAATGGGGCATTCCTGCGGAGCGGTGTTTTCCTATTTGGGATTGGGTCGGTGGCCGTTATTCGCTGTGGTCAGCCATGGGGTTGATCATTCCTTTGGCGCTGGGTTGGTCTGCTTTTGAGGGGTTGTTGCGCGGCGCACGCACGCTGGACCACCACACGCTGACTACAGAGCCCTCCAAGAACGCACCCATGATGATGGCGCTATTGGAATTTTGGCAAACACGCTACCTCAATGCCAATACGCATGCCGTGCTGCCTTATGCGCAAACGCTACAGCACTTGCCAGACTTCCTACAGCAACTCACGATGGAGAGTAACGGTAAACGCGTATCGACCACTGGGGGACCGCTGACGAGCGACTCTGCCCCCGTGTTGTGGGGATCTGCCGGAACCACTGGACAGCACTCCTACTACCAGCTCCTGCATCAAGGCACGCGCTCGTTTTCGGCCGACATTATTTTGCCCTTGATTTCAGGCAGAGGGGACCTGACTGCACGGCGTGGCTTGGCGGCTCATGCACTCGCGCAAAGTCGCGCCTTAATGGTGGGACGCTCTCCCGAAGCGGCCCGCCAGATCGGTCAATCGCGAGGCTTTAACGAGCAAGAGTGTCATCAGTTTGAGATACCCGGCAATCACAGCCACTCGCTGATAGTGATGGACGCTGTATCCCCAGAGTGCTTGGGTGGCTTGATCGCAGCCTACGAACATAAAACGTATTTTCTGGCCGTATTGCTCGGTATCAATGCCTTTGATCAATGGGGGGTGGAGCTGGGTAAAGAGATTGCGACGGAGATACAGCCGTTATTAGAGACCGGCGCAACCGCATCGGCAATCGACCCCGCGACACGGCAAGCGGCGCTCGCATGGCATGAAGCCAATATGACTTAAGGCATCAGTCGCTGATCAGTGCCAATAGCTCGGCGGTTTTTGCTTTCATCAGCGCCTCATCACCGCGTGATTCAACGTTGAGTCGCACCACCGGCTCCGTATTGGACAGACGGACATTAAAACGCCACTCATCAAACTCCATCCCCAACCCATCGAGCCTCTCGATGGAGCGTGACGCATCCTGATAGCGCGCTTCAATGACGCTCAGCAGCGCAGCGGGATCGCTGACCGTTCGATTGATCTCACCAGAACACGGAAACGCGCGTTCTCGCGCTACCACCAGATCGGCTATCGACTGACCGGTCTGAGAGATCAGCCCCGCAATCAGCAGCCAGGGAATCATGCCGCTGTCGCAGTAGGCAAAATCGCGGAAATAATGATGCGCGGACATTTCCCCCCCATAGATGGCATCCACCTCGCGCATTCGCTCCTTAATAAACGCATGCCCCGTTTTACTGAGTATCGGTTCCCCTCCACCTGCCCGGGTAATATCCTGCGTATTCCAGGTGAGCCGAGGGTCATGCACGATGCGCTGAGGTCCCTGTTCGGTTAAAAACGCCTCCGCCAACAAACCCACAATGTAATAGCCTTCGATAAAATTGCCGGCATGATCAAAGAAGAAGCACCGGTCAAAGTCACCATCCCAGGCAATCCCCAAATCGGCCTGCTCAGCGCGCACACGCTCCGCCGTTACGGCACGGTTTTCGATCAAAAGGGGGTTCGGTACGCCATTGGGGAAATGACCATCTGGCTCATGGTGCACCCGGATAAACTCAAAGGGTAAATGGGGTGCCAAAGCGTCAACTACGCGACCTGCGCCCCCGTTGCCGGCAGTACAGACAATCTTGAGCGGCTTTAATGCCTCAATGTCGACATAAGACAATAAGTGTTCAATATAGGCCGATTGGGTCGTCACGTCGCTAACCTCACCGCGCGAATCCGCCGGCGTAAACTCGTTGCGCTCTGCTAGCGCCCGAATCTCAGTTAACCCCGAGTCTCCTGAAATAGGACGCGCTCCCTCGCGCACAAACTTCATGCCGTTGTAATCCTTGGGATTATGACTGGCGGTCACAACAATACCCCCGCCGACACCCAGGTGGGCTGTCGCGAAGTAAATCTCTTCTGTACCGCACAGCCCAATGTCTAACACCGAAACGCCCTGCTCCCGCAGTCCGTCAATCAGCGCCGCTTTGATCGCCTCGCTCGTTAAGCGGATATCGTGGCCCACCACGACGGTCCCCGGGCAAATGACCTCTGCATAAGCCTGCCCAATACGACGCGCGATGACTTCGTTCAACTGATCTGGGATGCGACCCCGTACGTCATAGGCCTTAAAACACTCCAACATCTCGGTCATATCAGTTTTATCCGTAGTAGTGCTCAAAGACGTATTGCGTCGCTTCCACAAATCCGGGCACCTGGCCACAGTCAAAGCGAATGCCCTCAAACTCATAGGCCAGCACCCTGCCCTCGCTCGCCTGGGCTTTCAGTGCATCCGTGAGCTGTATTTCGCCCCCCTTGTCCGGTGACACCTCACGGAGAATGTCAAAAATATCAGGGGTCAGAATGTAGCGGCCAATCACAGCAAGGTTAGAAGGCGCCTCTTCTGGTGCCGGTTTCTCGACCATCTGGGAGACCCGAATCAGCCCATCACGTTCAGTCGGACCCGCTACCACGCCGTAATGACTGATCTCCGCGGGGGAAACCCTCTGCATGGCCACAATAGAACACTGGAACTCTTCATACAGCGCGGCCATTTGCGTCAATACCCCGGCCCCGTCATTGTTCAGACACAAGTCATCTGACAGGACCACACCAAAAGGCTCATTACCAATCAAGGGCTCGCCCGTGAGGACGGCATGACCTAATCCGCGCATGCTCCGCTGCCGCACCGTCGTGAACACGCCGCGATCCATCACCTCTCGAATTCCCTCAAGATGCTGCTCCTTAGCAGAACCGGCAATCTGATGCTCCAGCTCGTAGCTGGTATCAAAATGATCGGCGATCGCCCGCTTGCCTCGACCTGTCACGAAGGCACAATTATTCATGCCCGCTTCGATGGCTTCTTCCACGCCGTATTGGACCAGCGGTTTATTCACAATCGGCAGCATTTCCTTGGGCATGCTTTTGGTGGCGGGGAGAAACCGGGTACCGTAGCCCGCTACGGGAAATAAACATTTACCAATCATTTAAGGGGTTCCTCCCGACCGTAGACATCCTCAAAACGCACAATATCATCCTCACCGAGATAAGCGCCGGACTGCACCTCTATGACCTCCAGCGGATCGGTGCCTCGGTTCGCCAACCGGTGTTTCATACCGATAGGAATATAAGTCGATTCGTCGGGTCCCAAGGTAAAGCACTCCTCTCCTCGGACCACCTCTGCGTTGCCAGAGACCACCACCCAGTGCTCCGCACGATGATGATGCAATTGCAGCGACAGCACCTGACCCGGCTGTACCGTCAATCGTTTGACCTGAAACTGCTCTCCCACCACCAAGGACTCATAGGACCCCCAGGGACGCCACACTTCATGGTGTTGCGTGGCCTCAGGGCGATCCGCCAACCGGAGCGCTTCGACCACCTTCTTAACCTCTTGCACCCGATCTTTGGCGCCCACCATCACCGCGTCGGCCGTCTCGACAATTACGAGATTGTCGATCCCGACTGCCGTCACCAAGCGACTCTCACTACGAATATAGTTATCCCGGGCATCGTGCACCAACACATCGCCTTGGACGACATTACCTTGCGCATCACCCGATCCCATTTCCCACAGTGCGGGCCAAGCCCCGACATCGCTCCAACCACAGCTCAATGCCGCCACACCGCCCGTCCGGGTATGCTCCATCACCGCGTAATCGATGCTGTTGGCTGGCGAGGCCAAAAACGCGTCCGCGTCTGGGCGAATAAAATCTAAATCACGCTGCGCGTCGCTCATGGCCTGCTCGCAGGCCGCCAACATCTCGGGCTGATGTGCTGCGAGCTCCGCCAAGTAACGATCTGCTCGCAACAAAAACATGCCGCTATTCCAAAAATAAGTCCCCGAGTCCACATAATGCTGCGCGGTCTCTTGATCGGGTTTTTCGACAAACTCGGCTAGCTCGAAAAGGCCCTTCTCCCATTCTTCGCCACAGCGCACATAACCGTATCCTGTCTCGGCGTGTGACGGCACGACGCCAAATGTCATCAGCGTCCCGGCCATCGCCCGCTCAGACGCGTGCTCGACCGTGTGCCTAAACGCAGCCGGATCCGTCACATGATGATCGGCAGGCAAAACCAGGAGCAACGCCTCTGGGTCGATCGCTCGGCTATGGATCGCCGCCAATGCGATAGCTGGCGCCGTATTACGGCCCGCGGGCTCGAGAATGATCGTCGGGGCTTGCTCCGATTCAGTGTGGAGCTGCTCGGCCACCAAAAAGCGATGGTCTGCATTGCACACCACAATAGCATCACCGCAGTTCAAGCCCGCTAATCGTCTCTCGGTCTCTTGCAGCAT
>CAJQKG010000289.1 GCA_905478845.1 uncultured Luminiphilus sp. | reverse complement strand
ACTCACGCAGACACCCTCCCCCCACCTCGACCACTACAGGCCCGACCGTCACTTTTCCGCTGTCGCACGCTACTGACCCCGCGGTCACGACAGATCGCAGGCATTCGTTCATTCCATTAACCATTACCATCGCGGAGCCCGCATCATCGGGGCATCGATAGTCGATTGCGCCTCACCATTGGATCCTCGGTGAATCTTTTGCGTCACCTTGTGTGCTGGGGGGGCTTCGCGTCCTGTGGTGACAACGACTTGACCCGACCCCATCAATCCACGTAGCGTCACGCCCTCAGCTTTATAACCTGCCTTGTCTAGGAGACTACCGTGCCAAACGCCTACATTGTCGATACCTGCCGAACACCTCGAGGAATTGGAAAAGTCGGAAAAGGTTCGCTTGCGCACCTGCACCCCTCTTATCTTGGCTCTACGGTTTTAAAGGCACTGGCGGAGCGCAACGCGCTAGATACCGCCGAGGTAGATGACGTGATCTGGGGTACCTCCTCGCAAAGCGGCAAGCAGTCAGGCGATCTTGGGCGCATGGCCGCCTTAAACGCGGGGTACGATATTCGCTCCTCAGGTGTCACATTGGATCGTTATTGCGGCTCCGGCATTACCACCGTGAGCTTAGGCGCGGCTCAGGTCATGTCAGGCATGGAAGACCTGGTCATTGCGGGCGGCACTGAAATGATGAGTTATTTTCCCTCCATCGGCGAGCCTGGCGTACCCCCTATGCTGGATTCCGGCAACTTAGATTTGCGCGCCATGCATCCCCAATCGCAACAAGGGGTTTGTGCCGATGCGATCGCCACGCTTGAGGGCATCGATCGGGAAGCAGTGGATCAATTGGCACTAACCAGTCAGCAGCGTGCTGCGCAGGCGATTGCAGAGGGCCGCTTTGATCGCTCTTTGATTACGGTTCACAACCCGGACGGCTCGGTCGCACTCGATCACGAGGAATTCCCTCGCTCAGAAACGACCCTCGAGAGCTTGGCGGGATTAAAAACCGTTTTCGACGTCGTACGAGATGTTCCCGTAGACAAGGCCGGCACCACTTATGGGCAACTCATTCAGCAAAAGTATCCCGATCTCGACACCTTTAACCATATTCATCATGCGGGCAATTCCTCGGGAGTAGTCGATGGCGCTGCTGCGCTGTTATTGGCTTCTGAGCAGTATGTTGAGCGCCGCGGATTAACACCCCGGGCACGCATCGTCGCGACGGCAAACCAAGGCGATTGCCCTACGCTGATGCTCAATGCGCCGGTACCCGCAGCGCGGAAGGTGTTGGCTAAAGCTGGGCTCACCGTCAGTGATATCGATCTCTGGGAAATCAATGAAGCGTTTGCGGTGGTAGCCGAAAAATTCATCCGTGACCTCGACTTAGATCGCACTAAGGTCAATGTGAATGGTGGCGCGATGGCGTTAGGACACCCGATTGGCGCCACGGGATCCATCTTGATTGGCACGCTACTCGATGAACTCGAACGACAACAAAAGCGTTATGGACTCGTGACCATGTGTGCCGCAGGCGGTATGGCGCCCGCCATTATCATTGAACGGCTTGGCTAGTGACGACTGTATTGGGTATTGCGTCGCATCTAAGCCATCACCACGCCTACCGTGAGTAAGAGTCTGATAGGGTCCGCGATCCCTCACTCATGCCAGCCGCTATGACGCCTGCCCTATTCTCGACGCTATCGCTCGCTCCCGCTCAGCTCGAGGCATTAGCGGGCCTCGGGTATTCAACGATGACGCCCGTTCAAGCACAGAGCTTGCCCGCAATCCTGCAGCGCAAAGACGTCATCATTCAGGCTAAAACCGGTAGCGGTAAAACTGCAGCCTTTGGCATCGGGCTGCTGCATCACTTGAACCCTCGATTTTTTGGTGTACAAGCAATGGTCATGTGCCCGACCCGAGAGCTTGCTGAGCAAGTGGGTGAGGCCATCCGTCAGCTGGCGAGTCGTATGCGCAACATCAAGGTGGTGATGCTATGCGGCGGCAAGCCCTTTGGCCCTCAACGTGACTCACTGGAGCACGGTGCTCATATTGTCGTAGGGACACCCGGACGTATTCAGGATCACTTACAGCGGCAGACACTGGATCTGACGGGCGTCACGACCTTTGTCCTTGACGAAGCGGACCGTATGCTGGACATGGGTTTTGCTGAGGTGATGGCCACCATTACCGCGGCACTGCCGAAGGCGAGGCAAACACTGTTGCTCTCGGCAACCTTTCCCGACGATATTAAGAAAATGAGTCGTTCTATCCAGCGTCAACCAATAGAGGTCAAAGTGGATAACGTCCTCACACACGATGAGGCGGTGCTTGAGCAGCTCTTTTTCGAGATCCAAAAACACGAACGTAATACAGCCTTGCTGGCGCTCTTTGAGCATTACCAGCCCGGTAACGCGATGGTGTTTTGCAACACCAAAAAACAATGTGCTGAGGTGGCGGCATTTCTTCAAGAGCATGATATCGAAGCTGCCGCGATCCATGGCGACTTAGAGCAGCGGGATCGGGATCAGGTGCTACTGCAGTTCACCAACAATACCTGCCCGGTATTGGTGGCGAGCGATGTGGCTGCAAGAGGCCTCGACATCCCCGCCCTTGCCATGGTCGTGAACTTTGAGCTCCCCCGCGATGGTGATACCTATGTTCATCGAATTGGACGGACGGGGCGAGCCGGCGAGACAGGCCAAGCCTTTAGCCTAGTGACTCCCGCAGAGGCGCCGCGATTG
>CAJQKG010000288.1 GCA_905478845.1 uncultured Luminiphilus sp. | reverse complement strand
GTAAGGGCCAGTCACTAATGCTCGCGTACTTTTCGGTAAGGGTTTTGCCGTCGTGCCAATGATGGCAAAGTCAATCGGCAACTCAGCCGCTTCTGAGTGCTCTATCGCCGACGCTAACAGGTCATAGCCTTTAATCACGGACAGGGCACCGACTACCGCAACCTTAGTTCTCGATCGACTCATCGGTCGATGCGCACTCAGCGCACTTGCCACGACTTCAGGGTGCGGCCAAACGAGCGTCGCAACGCCCTCGTAATAATCATGGATGACCGACGCCACAAAAGCGGAGGGACAGATGACACGCTCTGCTTTTAACAGGTGCTCGAAAAACAGCGCTCGCCATGCCTCGATCGTGAGTCCCCAGGGATTTTTTCTGTCCTCAATACAGGCATTGCAGCCGGCATCGTTTGGTCTGCCGCAGTACTTTCCACGGTCATCTTGAAAATGGAACTGAGGACAAGCAACGACAAAGTCATGCACTGTCACGTCGAAGGGAATATTCAGATGCTCAGGGAGCGCCAACACCCACTGCGGTAAGTCCGCATAATGGTGAAAGTGAATACGCTGTATTCCCAGCGCCCGAAACAGCTTTACCACCAAAGCCTCTGACTCAGTCGCATCCAGTAGCTCTTTAAATTGCGTGTCGTCCGCCAGTGACTCTATGGCAATCGCCTTTTCACCATAGGGCCTCAGCGCCAGATTGAGACCATCGCTGCTTTGTCCACAGTACTGCGCCAAAGATTGAACGTGCTCCTCGACCCCACCGCCACGGTGGTGTGTGATGTGCAACACTCGTGGTCCGGTAACACGGGTCAGCCGCTCAATGGTGCATCGCAGCCGAGCTGGCTGCGCTGGATCCTCGCGAATCCATTCTTGAACCTGCCTCGAAAAATCAGGATAACGCTCATCAAGGATTCTCTGGGCTTCAGCTTTACGCCGCGTCGATTCGACGCCAAACGATCCGCCTCCGGCGTGATAGACAAAAACATCGCAGGCGAGCAAGTGACGCCACCCCAGCGCCGCAGTCGCAAGACAAAATTCGTTTTCCTCACCATAACCCCGACCGTAGCGCTTATCGAAACCGCCCGTAATCCGCCAAGCCTCCCGGGACACGAACATACAAAACCCAATCGCCGTGGGCAGCGCCACTGACGAACCAGCATTGGCAGATGCCATCGCCTGATCAATGGCTGCGATGGGCACAGCCTCATCAGTTGCGGGCTTTGTTGCGCCTGTGGGATAGCTGGCAATCGTCGCGTTATTCGAGAAAGGCGTGACCGAGGCCACTTTGGCGCCCGGCTCGACGTGCGACACCATCCGGTCTAGCCAATTACCGTGGACTTCGGTATCCGCATTGAGCAGCACAAAATCGTTGTCGAGATGCACCGCCGCACCACGATTGCAGCTTACGATGAAGCCTTCGTTCTGTTCGTTGGTCAGCAGTGTAATGAGTGCCTGATCCGCGAGTGCGGCTAAATATCGGTGAACCGCAGGCTCTGGTGAGCAGTCGTTCACGACAACGATGTCACCCTGACTCTCATTTTTATGCGCCAGCACGGAGCTCAGGCAAGCCCGCACCTGTGCTTCGTTTGCATAAACAGGGATCACAATATCGACCACTGATGAGACGCTGGTCTTTCGATCTACACGAGACGCTTCAACACTCATTGTCGCGGCAACACCTTCCAACACATGACCTAATCACTCCTAAGTCTTTTAACAACCATACGCGGTGAGGTCGTTAAGCAGGGAATTGATAATCAGCAAACAGGTCACGTAAGGCCGTTTTTTGAATCTTGCCAGTCGCGGTGTGCGGCATGTCATCGATGAACTGAACATCATCCGGAATCCACCACTTGGCTATCTTGCCTTCTAGGTAGGCTTTGAGTTCGTCGGGAGAGGGATCTTCACCGGGCGCCTTGACCACGATGAGCAATGGCCGCTCGCCCCACTTGTCATGAAGGCGCCCAATGACAGCCGCCTCCGCCACCTTGGCGTGCCCTGTGGCGACATTTTCCACTTCGATGGAAGAAATCCATTCGCCGCCTGATTTAATGACGTCTTTGGTACGGTCCGTGATCGACACAAAACCTGTGGCGCTCACGGTGGCGACATCGCCGGTTTCAAACCAACCGTCCTCAGCATGTGCATCCGAATCGTTATCTTTAAAGTAGCTGGAACAAACCCAGGGGCCTCTTACCTTGAGGGCACCAAATGCTTTGCCGTCCCAGGGCAATTCGTGGTTATCGTCGTCAGTGATCTTGATATCCACACCCCAGATAGGCGTGCCGACATTAGTCCGCAAGGTGGCGAACTCCTCAGGTGAATACTTTTGGCGATGGCCACCGGCATGATTTGTGGTGCCGAGAGGACTCATTTCGGTCATGCCCCACGCGTGGCGCGTGTCGACACCGTAGGTATCCAATTCTTCCATGATCGACAGCGGGCAGGCAGAGCCTCCCACCACAACCCGCGACAACGACTCTAGACGTTCGCCGGTGCTGCGGAGGTGCGTCAACAGGTTGAGCCACACCGTGGGGACGCCCGCCGAGATCGTGACGCCCTCTTCATTAATCAGCGCGGCCAACGTGGGTCCATCACCCATTTTATTGCCCGGCATGACCATCTTTGCGCCCGCCACTGGACAGGCATAAGGGTTACCCCAGGCATTCACATGGAACATCGGCACGATCGGCAGCATCACGTCACCGCTGGAAATATTCATCGCATCCGGCATCAGGGTGGCATAAGTGTGCAACACCGTGGACCGATGGCTGTACAACACACCCTTAGGATTACCGGTGGTGCCCGAGGTGTAACAGAGCGAGCAGGCAGCCTGTTCATCAAGGTCTGGCCAGATAAACGTATCGTTCTGGGTGGCTAACAAGGTTTCATAGCAGTGCACATCCGCTCGATCACAATCGGGCATATGCTCGGGTGTCGTCATGATTACCCACCCCTCCACCCCAGGACACTGGTCGGCGATGGTCTCGATCAGCGGCCAAAAATCAGGATCGAGAAAAACGTAACGATCTTCTGCATGGTTGATGATGTAGACAATCTGCTCGGGAAATAGCCGTGGATTGACGGTGTGGCAGACAAAACCGGAGCAAGCGGCGCCGTAGTAGGTCTCTAAATGACGGTGATCGTTCCAAGCCAGCGTGGCCACACGATCACCCTGCTGGAGCTCCCAATCCTGCATGACATTCGCCAACTGCCGCGCACGCGCGAAACACGATCGGTAGTCATAGCGATGTCGAGGATTATCCCGGGTCACCGAGACAATTTCGGTATGGCCATGCACGCGCTCGGCATGGCGCACGATCGCCGAAATCGTCAGTGGCACATTCATCATTAAACCGTTCATCGTCGTTCTTCCCTCATTCTCACTCGCGCTCGTCGCGCTACTTAATTGTGTCTTCATTGCGCGGCCAAAAATGGCTCATTCATCTACCGCCGTCACTGCCAATCACCGTATTGCAGCCCGTCATGACAGACACGATCTTTGTCGTGACAGGGACTCACTGCCTGACTCGCGGATCGGTCATGTCGCTACCTACCGTGTCCCACTCTGTCGTCCCACTCTGTCGTCCCACTCTGTCGTCGCACTCTGTCGTCGCACTGCATGTCCTGGTACTGCATGTCGCCATAATGTGCCTATCAGTGCTGCACGACGTCTCGCTAACAGTGTGTGACGTCGACCCGGAGCC
>CAJQKG010000287.1 GCA_905478845.1 uncultured Luminiphilus sp. | reverse complement strand
GGCATGAACCGGGATAAGACACAAGCCATTTTAATCATCCTGTCCGGATGTCCAGAAGCAGCCTACCTCACTCAGAGCGACCACTCGCTGCGTTTGAGCAGGGGCTTCTGATGCCTGCCTCCCTGAATCGACGACAGCTGTTATCTCGCAGCACTGCTGCGGGCTTTTTTATGGTTGCGGGGCAGTGGTTGTGGCTCACTCCTCAAGAGGCTCAGGCACGAGCATTTGAGCCACAGATTCTCTCACCCGATCAGTGCAACGCATTGTCGTCGCTTGGGGACGCCTTTGTGCCGGGCGCCGCTGCGGGAGGCATCGCAGCCTACATTGACCTGCAGCTTCAAGCCGGTGATGACTCGCTATTGATCGGCAAGTATCTTGGCGTAGATACCTCTGCCCAAACTGGCTTTTACCGCGCTGCGGCGGACAATGTAATTGCGCTCACTGACGAGAGTACATCACTGCAAACATTCATCGCCGACATGGCTGCCGATAGCCTCTCTAATTGGGCCGGTCCACCTGCGAGCTATGTGCTTTTCGTATTGCGCGCCGACGCCCTTGATGTCGTCTACGGCACACCCGAGGGGTTTGATGCGCTCGGTATCCCCTATATGGCCCACATCAAGCCGGAGAAGCCGTGGTGATAGAAAAGCAGGATGTGGTCATCGTTGGTGCGGGCGCTGCTGGCCTTATGCTGGCGGCCCGCTTGGCGGAGGGGGGGCAGTCGGTCACTGTGTTGGAGGCTGGCCCAGAGCGCAAGCTCAATGACCTGGTTAGCTCACAAATCTGGGCTAGGAAGCTAAAGTGGTCAGAACCCGCGGTGTCAGAATCCGGAGATCACAAGATCGGACATGCCTTCAACGCGGGCAGTGGTACGGGTGGATCCGCTCTCCATCACTACGGTGTGTGGCTGCGGATGCATGAAGGAGATTTTTCACTCAACAGCAACCACGGAGTGGGGCTCGACTGGCCGCTGGACTATGCTGCACTGGCACCACATTACGACCGAGTGCAGTCGGAAGTGGGCCTCAGCGGGGACAGTGTTCAAGAGCGATGGCGGCCTCAGGGTGCACCCTACCCTATGCCCCCCTTACCGCTCTTTACGCAATCGCGTCTTCTTGCAAAGGGATTCGAGAAAACGGGCCGTCATACCGCACCACTGCCGCTGGCGATCAACAGTGAACCCTATCAAGGACGGCAGAGCTGCCAATACGACGGTTGGTGCGACGCTGGATGCCCGATTGGTGCGCTGGGCAACCCACTCGTCGTCTGGCTACCCCGCGCGCTCGCAGCCGGTGCTAAATTGGAGCATAACGCGAGAGCTTCGCGCGTGATCCGAAGCGCCAAAAACACCCAACGCATCGAGTCGGTAGAGTATCTGCAAGACGGCGAACGCAAGACCATCCAAGCCGACCGCATCATTATTGCGGCATTTGCCGTGCAATCAGTGCGCATATTGCTGAGCTCAGCAACACAACAGCACGCCGCACCGGGCGATCACTCTGACAAGCTCGGTCGCTATTTGATGACGCATCCCGCCGCGACCATTTTCGGGCTGTTCGCCGAGGAAACCTACCCACACCAAGGTGTCACGGCAGGTCAGCTCCTTAACCACGATGACTATGACAAAAAAGATGCCCCCGGTGGATTTGGCTCAAGCCAGTGGATGATCGGGCACGCTATTAAGCCTCATGACTTGCTCGGATATGGCACTAACAGGCCGGATATAACTGGGGCTGCATTAGAGCCCTGGCTGAAGCGGGCCTCTCGGCATTTAGGCAATATGACCTTAGTCTGCGAGGACATCGCGTTGCCCGATAACCGCATCACCTTAAGCGAAAAGGTGGGGCCCGAAGGCATCGCTTATGCCCACGCACACCATGACTTGGACGCGACTGCCGCCGCAAGGTGGACACAGCGCATGTCGGAAGGCGCCGATATAATTCGAGCGGCAGGGGCCTCAGAAGTCTGGTCTGGTCCCCGCATTGGACAGCATATTATGGGTGGTGCTGTGATGGGCGAAGACCCCGCCGAATCAGTGACCGATGCCTTCGGCCGCGTGCACGACACCGACAACCTGTATGTTGCGGGACCCGCGTTATTCCCTAGTAGCGGTGCGGTCAACCCCACCTTTACCATCAGTGCACTCGCGTCGCGTCAGGCAGATCATCTACTGAACCAGTAACCGGTCATTTTTGCCCTGGGCCAGTTACCCCTGCGCGATCGTCCACGCTCAGCGCGCTGATCCTGGCAACCAGTTTGGTGCTGTCAATCGCCGCTTTCCGTCTGTCGCTAAAATCGCGCCCTGTTCGTTGAGTTTCTCTCGGTCCCACAATTCACAGGTCACCTGTTTATGCTTTTGATCCAAGCCCTCACAGTAGTTACTGTAACGACACAGCATCACCTCAGAACCTCGGCCCGCGCGCACCTTCTCAAACCAGTCTGGATCTGCAAGTGCTTGTCGAGCAAAACCAACGATATCGGCCTTTTCATCTTTCAGTAGCGCCTCGGCCTGATCAAAACTGTAGATCCCGCCCGCAGTCACTATGGGTATTGTGAAACCCGCTTCTCGCACTGACGCGCGAATTTTTGCCACGGGCTCTACGTTTCGCCCCCACGGCCCTTGCTCATCCGATAGGTAAGCCGGCATGCACTCGTACCCGCTTTGACCGGTATAGGGATAAGCCGCAGCGCCAACTCGCGGTTGTTTTGCATCGTCGAATTTCCCGCCACGAGAGAGGCTTAAAAAGTCCATGCCTGCCGCCGCGAAAGCTGCCGCGAAAAAACACGCGTCATCAGTACCACTGCCTTCTTTAATAATTTCTTCACTGAGAAAGCGGCATCCCACCGTATAGTCAGCTCCGACGCTAGCTCTTACAGCGGCAAAAACCTCTAGAGGCAATCGCACACGCCCCTCAACCTCCCCCCCATAGCCATCTGTTCGGGTGTTGGTAGCCGATAAAAATGAGGACATGGTGTAAGCATGGGCATAATGTAATTCGACACCATCGAAACCAGCCTTCTTCGCCCGCATCGCTGCTGTCGCGAACAACCGAGGTAAGGTCTGTGGCAAATCAGAGACCAAATGGTTCCCCAAGTCCGTGACACGATCCCGAGCACCGAACTGCAGCGCATCCCACTCACGAGCACTCAAAATATTCTCAAGGTCATCATTAGACAGAGACGCCAGAGCCTGTCTTACCTCAACCTCTGATGCATTGTGTAGATTTAAGGCTCGACGGTGTTCGGGGGTAATGATGAGAAACCGCTCGAAATACTTTCGCGGCTCAGGACGCCTGCGAATATTGAGAAAGTCGATCAGTTGAATCAAAAGACGCGTTTGTCCCCCACTGGCTTCTCTTACCGCGTCGACAAGCCTTCTGAGACCCTCGATGTAACGATCATCTGAGATGCGGAGTAGTGGGCCGCTGGGTATATCTCTTATACCCGTGGCCTCCACAACGATGGCACCGGGTTTACCCTGGGCAAAGCGCGCATACCAGTCAATGACGTCTTGCGTGACCTCCCCCGCTTCATTAGATCGCCACGGAACCATTGCGGGTATCCAAGTTCGCTGCTGTAACTCAATAGATCCCAAAGTTATCGGGGAGAATAACTGCGCTCTGCCGGCCGTATCCTTGGTTGGCCACTGTGCTACTGCTGTTTGGTATTTGATCCGTTGCGGGGGCTTCCACATACTGACTAGGTCTCCAGTGCGGTAACACCGTCCTTTAGCCGCGCAAGGAGGGTCATAATTTGCTGATGTTCCACCTGAGACAGGTCGCCCAACATTTCCACCACCCAGCCCTCGTGGGCCGCAGCCATATCGGCAAAGCGTTTACGACCCTTGCCAGTTAACGTTACGCACAACGTTCGACGATTATCGGGAACAGGACTTCGATCGATAAGACCCTCTCCCGCAAGCTGATTCGCGATACCCGAAACGTTACCACCTGACACCATCATTCGCTGAGACAACTCTCCCATCGTTAATCCATTGGGCGTTCTATCTAGCTGGGCCATGAAATCAAAGCGAGGCAATGTCGTGGCAAATTCTTCACGCAAGCGAGCACGCAAGCGCTTCTCGAGCATATTGGTACAGGTGAGCAACCGCAGCCAAAGGCGAATGCTTTGATGATCCTCGCTTTGTAAGCGAGACTCGTGATTCAGTTCGACCAGAGTCGCTTCTTCGTTCAAAACCGCTCCTAGACTCATTCAACGAGCTCTATTTATTTGTCAGCATTGGGGTGCCGTGTCTCATAATATAATAACATTTTAACTATAAAGTGTTTTGTTTATACTGCGCTATTATTTTATATTTAAAGTGTTAACGCTTTAATCCTGAGCAGGGAGTTTCGAATGAAGGTGGTATGTGTAGGCGGAGGCCCCGCGGGGCTGTACTTTGGTATCAGCATGAAGCTCCGTAACCCTGAGCACGAGATTGAGATTTATGAGCGCAATAAACCCGATGATACTTTCGGATGGGGCATCGTCTTTTCTGACCAAACCGTCGACAACATCATGGCAAACGACCCTGTCAGCGCCCAAACTATCATCGATGAGTTTATCCATTGGGACCTCATAGACTGCCACGTCCGAGGCGAGGTCGAGCGATCAGGGGGTCACGGCTTTATCGGACTTGGACGAAAGCGATTCTTGCAATTACTCCACGCCCGAGCACGCGAGCTCGGCGTAAAACTAACGTTTGAGCAAGAGTTTAGCCTCGATGACATTGACGGTAAATTTGGCGATGCCGATTTGATCGTTGCAAGCGACGGTCTGAACTCCAAGATTCGTAATAGCAATCTCGACATTTTTGAAAGCTCAATCGAAGCTCGCCCCAACAAATTCGTTTGGCTGGGCACCCATCAAACCTTTCGCGATGCATTTACCTTTATTTTTGAAAAAACTGACAAAGGATGGATTTGGGCTCATGCCTATCAGTTCGACGATGACACGTCGACGTTCATTGTTGAAACCACGCCTGAGGTTTATGACGCACTCGGTTTCGAGCATATGAGTCATGCTGAAAGCGCGGAAACGTGTCGCAAAATTTTTGAGCAATATCTCGATGGTCATACATTGATGACAAACTCTGGTCACGTTCGAGGATCAGCGTGGATCAATTTCCCCGCGGTTTATTGCGACAACTGGATTAAGGATGATCGTGTGGTATTGATCGGCGATGCCGCTCACACGGCTCATTTTTCTATTGGGTCGGGCACTAAGCTGGGGCTCGAAGACGCCATTTCACTGGCCAAACATCTCAATATCGACACAACGATTCCTGCAGCGCTCAGGGCTTATCAAGATGAGCGGAAAATAGACGTATTGAGACTTCAAAACAGCGCTAGAAATGCAATGATCTGGTTTGAAAATGTCCCTCGTTATATTGAAGCGTTTGATCTAAAACAGTTTAACTACTCCATGCTGACACGCAGCCAGCGAGTCAGCCATGAGAATCTTCGACTCCGTGACGCCGACTGGCTCGAGAGTATGGAAAGACACCTCACTGCAACCTCTTGTGCTGGCGGCGCCGAGGGGGCTACACCTCCGATGTTTCTGCCCTTCCAACTCAAGGATATGAAGCTCAACAACAGAGTCTGTGTGTCACCCATGTGCATGTATAGCGCAACTGATGGCCTTCCAGATGATTGGCATCTGGTGCATTACGGAAGCCTTGCTAAAGGCGGTGCTGCGCTGGTCTATACCGAGATGACCAATATCAGCGCTGATGCACGAATCACTCCCGGATGCACGGGCATCTGGAACAAAGAGCAAACTGAGGCCTGGGCCCGCATCACCCGCTTTGTGCACAGCAGCACTCAGGCAAAAATGGCGATTCAGATTGGCCATGCCGGCCCCAAAGGCGCCACTCTGGAGCCCTGGAAATGGGACCCCACCATACTTGATGAGCCATTACCGCTGGATCAGCAGTGGCCCTTATTATCGGCAAGCAACCAACCTTTCGACGACTACAGTCCGGTTCCCAAGGCAATGACGCGCGACGATATGGATCAAATTCTGCAACAGCATGTTGATGCCGTTCATCGCGCGAGTGACGCCGGTTTTGACATGATTGAAATGCATGCAGCCCATGGCTATTTATTGTCATCCTTTATCACCCCCGCCCTTAATAAGCGCCATGACGAGTATGGCGGCTCACTAGAAAACAGAATGCGCTACCCGCTAGAGGTCTGTGCTGCCATGCGAGCGGCGTGGCCCACAGAAAAACCGATGTCAGTGCGAATATCTGCGCACGACTGGCTGGGAGCTGAAGGCATTACCGAGCAAGATTCGGTGACGATCGCAACGGCGTTTATGGCTGCAGGTGCCGACATTGTTAATGTGTCAACGGGGCAAACCAGTCATCAGGCGAAACCCCAACCTGGGCGCATGTTTCAGACTCCACTCTCAGATCTCATTCGCAACGAAGGGCGCATGCCAACTATCGCCGTCGGCAATATTTATGAAATCGATCACGTTAACAGCATCATTGCTGCAGGTAGAGCCGACCTTGTGTGCTTGGCGCGACCGCATCTAGCAGATCCAAACTGGACACTTCATGCGGCCGCCGAAATGGGATATCGGGGACAGGGTGCTACTGAGCCTCATCAATACTTTTTAGGCTATCGACAGGCCCACACCCTAGCCGAACGTGCTCGAGAAGCCACCTCATGAGTCGCCATGCGCTCGTTACCGGTGCCGGTACCGGGATTGGAGCCGCCATTGCCAAACAGCTCCACGGTGAAGGCTGCAACGTGTCCCTAGTAGGTCGTCGACTTGAGCCTTTGGCCGCAGTTGCTAAAACATTGGGGGGCGCCTGCCAGGCCATTACCGGAGATGTCACTGATCGCGAGAGCGTTGAGAAAGCCTTTACTCGGGCCACTGACAGTTTCGGCCCAGTCGAGATACTGATCAACTGTGCCGGTGTCGCACCCACAGCTCCCTTTCATCGCATTGAATTTGCAGACTGGCAGAAAACGCTAGACGTCAATTTGAACGGGGTATTTCACTGTACTCAAGTGGCCTTGGACGGTATGAAGTCGGCTGGCTGGGGCAGGATCGTTACTATTGCTAGTACTGCCTCGCTCAGAGGTTTTGCGTACGTCAGTGGATACTGTGCGTCAAAGCATGCCGCGCTTGGCTTAACGCGTGCGCTGGCACTGGAAACAGCTCGGTCTGGCATTACAGTCAATGCTGTGTGCCCTAGCTACGTCGATACTGATATTGTGCGTGAGGCCATTCAAGACATCATGACGAAAACCGGGCGCAGTGAGGCCGAGGCCCTAAAGCACTTTACGCAGAGTAGCCCTCAAGGCCGACTCATTGAGGCGAGTGAAGTTGCTGCATCAGTCAGCTGGCTGTGCTCTGAAAACGCTGCCAGCGTTACGGGTCAAGCGATTGCTATTGATGGCGGTAGCACCGCATAGGAGATAAAAAACGAATGCAAACAACTACGATGAGTCACTATCAGGCCGAAAATTTTCTGTGGCATTGCGAGGGAGGGGTCGGCACCATCACGCTTAACCGCCCTGAGCGTAAAAACCCCCTCACGTTTGAGTCCTATGCCGAATTGCGCGACTTGTTTCGATCGCTGGTTTACGCCACCGATGTGGATGCGGTGGTGATTCGTGGAGCCGGTGGTAACTTCTGTTCCGGCGGTGATGTTCACGAGATCATCGGTCCCCTGACCGAGATGAATATGAAGGATCTTGTGTCGTTCACGAGAATGACCGGCGATCTCGTGAAAGCTATGCGCGCCTGTAGACAACCTATCGTGAGCGCCATCGACGGTATCTGCGCGGGTGCTGGAGCCATTATCGCCATGGCGAGTGATCTGCGCTACGCAGGCCCATCAGCAAAGGTCGCCTTTTTGTTTAACCGCGTGGGGTTAGCCGGGTGTGATATGGGCGCATGCTCGATACTACCGCGAATCATTGGCCAAGGACGTGCCAGCGAACTGCTCTATTTTGGCCGGGCGATGAGCGCTGAAGAAGGCGAGCGCTGGGGGTTCTTTAATGGCCTCAGCGATACCCCAGAGATCGATGCCCAAAATGCAGCTCAGCGGATTACCGCAGGCCCAACCTTTGCCAATGGCATTACTAAAACCCAGTTGCACCAACAGTGGAACATGTCGGTCGATCAGGCAATTGAATGTGAGGCCCAAGCCCAAGCGATCTGTATGCAGACCGAGGATTTTAAGCGGGCCTATCGCGCCTTTGTCAGCAAGGAAAAGCCGGTATTTTCAGGTGATTAAGCAAATCCGAACGGCTCAAGGAAACGAGTATGAGTGATACAAGCTATCTTAATTGGCCTTTTTTTGAAGAGCATCATCGGACCCTCGCGAGTACATTAGACGCCTGGGCCAAGCAGCACATGACGGCTCTCACTATTAATGAGCATGAAGATCTAGACGGCACTTGCGTAGCCCTAGTGCGCGCCTTAGGTGACGCCGGATTCACCGGCTACGCGGTGCCAGCCAGTGGTGGTGGAAACCACGAGAAGCTCGATGTTCGGACCCTTTGTGTGATTCGAGAAACCTTAGCTCGTCACAGCGCCCTCGCCGATTTTGCCTTCGCGATGCAGGGATTGGGAAGCGGGCCAATCTCACTGTACGGGTCCGAGCGGCAGCAGGCCAACTACCTCAATGCCGTGGCTAAAGGCCAAAAGATCAGCGCTTTCTCTTTGTCCGAACCCAATGCTGGCTCCGATGTCGCTGCCATGACCTGCGCGGCAGAGCGTGACGGTGATGAATGGGTTTTAAACGGCACTAAGACTTGGATTTCTAATGCTGGTATCGCTGACTTCTACACCGTTTTCGCACGCTCCAGTGACGCAGGCGGTGCCAAAGGCATTAGCTGTTTTATTGTTGAAGCAGGAACACCTGGCTTTGAAGTCACTGAGCGTATTGATTTAATTGCGCCCCATCCGCTGGGCACACTGCAATTTTCGAACTGCCGCATTCCTGCGCAAAATTTGGTGGGGGAAGAAGGTAGAGGGTTTGGCATTGCCATGGCCACTCTAGACGTTTTTCGTTCAACGGTCGCTGCAGCGGCGCTGGGCATGGCGCGTCGCGCACTCGATGAAACCCTCGACTACACGGCAGACCGTGACATTTTTGGGGGCAAATTGGGAGACCTACAGCTGGTGCAGGCCAAGATTGGCGAAATGGCGCTGGGCGTTGATTCCAGTGCGCTGCTCGTATACCGCGCGGCCTGGACAAAAGATTGTGCGGCAGACCGTGTCACCCGAGAAGCTGCCATGGCGAAATACCACGCAACAGAGACCGCCCAGCAAGTCATTGACGCCGCCGTGCAACTGCATGGCGGCAAAGGTGTCACCAAGGGTTACATCGTAGAATCACTGTATCGCGACATTCGGGCCCTGCGAATCTATGAAGGAGCTAGCGAAGTTCAGACAACCATTATTGCTCGACAAACGATCAATAATCACTCCTCAAAGCTCACCTAACATCGCCACTTAACTTAGGCTTTATCAAGGGCGTTCTTCGATATTGATTAGCAATGTCTTACTGAGCCCGCCCTCGCGGTATGGTTGCGCTGATCAAAATCCGTATCGGTTGTGTGGCCACTGTGCGTCACGGCACTGTCGACAAAGAAACCTCGGCCGCCGTGACGGGCGAAAAGCTCGCGATGCCAAGGAACTGCCCCCACCGCACTGCAACTCAGAACCTGCAGTTCAGGCACGGGGCCGCTAAAACACTGCGTGGTAATGTTTTCTTGCGGACACCTCACTGCAGTCTCAAGCAGGCTAACTTCAGGTTACAATAATGCCCATGGCAGTCGCTGATGATACCGCGCCCTGTCGATTTTTTAGAGTAGGAAGCCCTTGGGTCATGCCAAAAATACGAACCAGTCACAGCTCCGCCATTGCGCTGGATGAGCAAAGCATTATTGATTTTGCGCAAAGCTTTGATCCTCAGCCTTATCATCTTGACCGCAACGCCGCAGACGCCTCCATTTTTGGAGGACTATGCGCCAGTGGCTGGCAAGTAGGGGCACTGGCTTCACGCCTGACCGGCGAGGCACTGATGAGTGCAGGAATTCCCTACATCACCACTACGCAGGTCAACCAACTGCGTTGGTTGCGCCCAACCTTTGTTGATGATCAATTAATCGCTCACATCGTATTCGATGAGCCAACACCAGGCAGCCCGGTACCGGACTGTGACTCCCTAGATGTTTCCGTCACCCTCAAAGATAGCAACGACCAAGCGATTGCAGAAATGACGTGTCGCGTCGCTGTCGCGACGGATGCCACAATATGAGTGAGCTGTACTTACGCAATCGATGGTTTGAGGATATTCCTGTTGGTGAGTTCCATGTATTCGGCAGCCATACCTTTAGTGAACTCGAGATGGTCGAATTTGCAAAACGGTATGCACCCACGCCCGAATTTTTAGACCCGGAAGCTGCGCGCCAACTGCGCTGGGGGGGATTAGTTGCTGCACCGTGGCACCTTTGTGCGATGTGGATGCGCAAAATGGTCGACTACATGGAGGTTTATGCGCAGGGCGTTAACGATGGTCGCAGAAACGGCGCTGGGGTTGCCATCCTAGAGCTCGATTGGCTGGAGCCTGTGCGCCCAGGGCATACGCTGACCTACACTTACGAAATAGTCAGTAAGTCCGATAAGATTATTCGCGATCGCTGGGGCATTATCCGCAGTCGTAACGAAGCCTTTAATCAATATGGCAACAAAGTCATGAGCTTCGAAATTGACATTCTGGCAGAGCGAGATCTTTAATCCTGCGAGCTTTTCGGCAGCTCGTTACCCACCCAATTTAGAAAAACGCCAATGATCGCCGCAAGTACCGCGGCACTCGCTACGGCAACGCCCGGAAAATATCGGGCCCAAGCGGTTGCTAATTGCTCAATCACTGCAGGACGGGTTCGGCGGTGCTGCCGGGTGCATTGCAAATCACATCATCAAACTCAGCAGGATCTTCTCCGGACACGGCCGCCTTAAGTGCTTGTCGAATGAAATCTGCTTCCACCACGTCCATCGTCTTTACTGCATCTAAAATAACCAGCAATCGGGAGGTTGTGCGCTGCCGCGTGGCACCATAACCCTTTACCATTCCACCGCAATCAGCGATGGCTTTTGCGACCTCGTATGACTGTGCCGCTAGCACCGCAGAGAACCACCGCTCAATCATGCTCCACTCCTCACTAAAACCTAGACTGTTACGACGGCGCTTTTTCAAAGCCGCTAGTCGCCGCATTGTCCATTGGGTGATCACCTTGTCTGTTCGCAGTTTTCTGGCACCCAGCATCGACTGCAATAGCTTTGACAACAGATTGGAGCTCAGTAGTCGCTCACCCCACTTTTTGGGTAATAGCGCAGCGACCTCCTCAACGCGGGGATGGAAAAATTCGGTAACCCTAATAAATTGCTCCGGGGCTGCACGGACCTCCTCACGAATTTCCGCTTCTCGAGCAGGCCGACACTTAAGCTGAGCAACTCTTGGAATATCCTCAAAAGCCATCCAAAGTGCTAGCCAGCGCGCTGTTTCTTGCGTGAGCTCATATCCTTCATTCGCTACATCCGCGGCAACCACCTGCTCGACTCGGCGGATAAAATCTAATGCGTAGGCTTCATCCTGATAATCCACCAAACGCAATACCGCGTGATACACAATCTCATGAACTGCAGCGGGCAACGCCGAGATCATGGGTAACAATCTAAGGCCAAGGGGAGTCGTTGCCTCGGGTAAAGTAAAGGTAACCGGTGGGTCGGGGTCATACTGTATGACGCCACCCGATTGCGCTCGTTCAAAACTTTCATCAAAGGCCGCCCGATTTGCGACTGCGCCTTTCCCTGCCGCTAGCACCTGAGTAAACGTTTCACGTTGAAAGGGCAACACTCCTGCGCCGGCGATCGCACCGAATAAACCAGCAGAAATCACCGTTGCGTGACGCTGCACTAACTCCAATAAATCGAAATGTACAAAGCGACTTGCGTAGCGCGACGATAGATTGAGGATAAAAGCGGTATCGGCCGTGCCGTCGGTAATATCGCTTTTTTCGGTAATCCCGTAAACCCTGTGATCCGAGGAAATGAGGGTTGTTCGCTCGGGTGATATAAAGCCTCGACTGATCATTCGACCTGCCTCAGCAATCTCCGAAGTCACTGCGATATCAATATCTCCCTGTGCCGGGAACAAGCTCATAACGGGCTCAGGTTGATTCAATGACCTCGGTATAAACTCGAGGTAATAGATTGTCGCCCCGGTACGCTGGGCGACACCGGCTAAAGACGTACTCTGACAGTACCAGCCTGAACGCTTGGCTACCTCAATCAGCCACGTAGTGAGCACGCCACCGCCCTCCCCCCCGAGTGCGGCGACGATCATATTGATCGTTTTCAGCGGGGCAGTCACAGGTGCGACAGCTCCCCTCGACGAAGATCACGGTCTCGCCACCACTTGCGGACCCGCGCACGAACACCGTGACTAAAGCGCTCGATGCGCGTGGGATTGTAAATAAGATCAATCTGGGAAAACGACGGACACAGCACTGCGCTATGGGCATTCGTGCCGCAAACGCCGCATCCCACACAACTGTTATCAACATAAGAGACCGGATCGATGCGTAACGGATCCGGATTGTCCTTAATCGTTAACGAAGGGCAGCCCGATAGACGAATACATCCGTGATCGCCCGTGCAAGTCTCTGCATCAATATAAAACCGAGCTCGATCAATGCGCTGCCCCGTATCGATTGCTTTCTTAAGCAGCGGTTTGACACGTCGCTGACGGTTGAGCATGCATTCGCCTTCAGCAATCACCACTTTAAGGCCTGGCGCCTCTGTTGTTAATGCCTTACGCAACGTGCCTTTCATTGCCTCAATATTGTAAGTACTGACCGTACGCAACCACGCGACCCCAGCGCCTCGACAGGCATCCTCAATGCTTTGCCACTGCTCACGTTGGGGACGCCGCGCATCGATTGTCGAAGCAATTAAGTTCGGCTTGGCCAAGGAGGGAATATCTTGCCCACCTGTCGCAGCGGAATAGCCATTGTCAATAATGATAAGAAGACCGTCATGGCCATTAAATACCGCACTGGTTACACCGCTGGTCAATCCGTTGTGCCAAAACCCACCGTCCCCCATGATGCTGATGGCTTTGTGAGGTAGCGCATGACGCATGCCGGACGAACTTGCCAAGGACAAGCCATAGCCCATGATGGTATTGCCTAGGTTAAAAGGGGCTGCCGTTGCAAATGAGTGACAGCCAATATCCGATGAGATATGAAATGGGCCGATCTCTTCCTGCAGCTGCTTGATCGCAGAAAACAGAGGACGTTCTGGACACCCCGTACACAATCCGGCAGGCCTAGGGGGCAAATTCTCCATGAGTGCAGCAATATCGTCATCGCTCACGGGGGTTTGCAGGGCCAGCACCGACGCCATATCCAATTTCAGAGGGATATCCATACCCGGAGCTGCCAACAGGAATCGAGTGACTCCCTCCAACATGACTTGACCAGTATACTCCCCGGCCATCGGCATTATATCTTTTCCATAGACCCGAGTCTGAATGTCCCGGCGCCGAAGAATAGTTTGTATCCCCTGCTCAATATACTCGGGCTGTCCCTCTTCAAGCACCAGCACTTGCTCTTTGCCGACGCAAAATTCAACCAACTCGTCAGGTACCAATGGGTACGCTACGTTCATGCAGTAAATGGGAACCTCGGCGTTGCCGTATACATCTGCCAGCCCCTGCCGCTGTAACGCTCGAATAACGGTATTGTATGAGCCTCCGCAGGTAATGATTCCAAGAGATTCATAACGACCTGGGAAGTGCTCGTTGAGCTTCTGCTCGCGAATAAATTGAATCGCAGCGGGCAAACGCTGGGCAATTTTCTCCCGCTCCTGTTCATACACATAGGGTGGCAAAA
>CAJQKG010000286.1 GCA_905478845.1 uncultured Luminiphilus sp. | reverse complement strand
CAGCTTCATTTCGACGTACTCGTCCATCCCACGGTGGATGTGGTCAAGTGCGTCAGGTGCGTCAACGTAATGATCGCCAGTGAGGGCCAGCAGATCAGTGCCGTACTTCTCATACTTCGCCTGTACTCGCTCAGTCTTGCCGCCAGCCACATCAGCAAACCATGCCATCCAGAGGTCAGAGATGCGCCTGCGCTTCTTCTTCATGCCCTTTACCAGAGCTTGCTGGGCCTTCGCCTTGATGATCGGATCGGCATCGACGCCGTGCAGTAGTTCAATCGCCGAGATAGTCCTCATCATGTCGGCGACTGAGGCTTCGTAGTCTGGGGACTCTTTATCGTCGCCAACGTAGTGGAATGAACCATCAGCCGCGTACATTCCCTGACCTCGCAACGGCTCCTTGTCATCCGGTTTAGCCGAGACAAACCGAACGGCTGGCAATCCCGGTGTTGCGTTCAGATTGCGGAGCAGGGAGGCCACGTTCTTCTCGATCACATCGTCCTGAAGCATCGACACGTCAGATGAGTCGAGCAAAGTGATGCGAGCGTCGAACTCTTCCTGAGCATCAAGGGCTGCGCGTTGGATGGCTTTCAGTGGTGACGAGGCAACGATGCTGGGAGGGATTCGGATGCGACGATCAGGGGTAAGCGAGTGAAGCCTCGTGGGCACTCCTCGGTCGTAGTACAGGGCGCTGCCTGCCATCGTGCGAATGTACTTGGGTAAATCCATTTCTCCCTCCCAATTCCACTTTTGTACAGAGTTTTGTACCGAGTGAGATCGAGAGTAATCCGAGAATTGTTGATTTACAGGGGCTCACAGCCCGTTTTTTGCCTTGCTTGGTACCGAAGGCCGGACTTGAACCGGCACGCTTTTAAGGGCGGGGGATTTTGAATCCCCTGTGTCTACCAATTCCACCACTCCGGCTCGTGCAAACAAGGGCGCGCAGTATACCAACTCCGCATCAATGGGCAATCGGAGGTTCTGCAAGCCTGCTCCATGCTGTATACTCCGTCGCGATTCAGCCGCACCATGACTTGTTGGTTCGGTGGATCTGAGTATCTTCAGGGAGAAAAGATATGGCGATGAAGCTCATCAAAAAAAGTGCCGACTACAAGATTTTCGTTCGTGGCGACGACCGATACGCCGTGCAAGATAGCAATGGTCGATCGGTGAACGGAGAAGAAAAAGTAAGGATCCTCGTCGAGGAAGAGTTGATTAAGGTTGCGGTGCCTAGCGCACCAAAAGCAGCCGAAGAGGACGATGCGCAAACTGAGGCGGTGGTAGAAGAGGCAGCAGAAGAGGCGGCAGAGGAGCCAGCGGCAGAAGCGGTTGATCCTGAGCCTGAGGCGAGCGCCCCTGAGGACGTTGCTCCGGCAACTGAGGAAGCCCCAGTCGCTGAGGCGGCAGATGACGCGCCAGCAGCAGACGAGGCCCCGGTGGCTGAAGCGCCAGCGGCAGACGATGCAGATGAGGAGGCCAAGTAACACGCCTCACCGAACTGCTGATGAGTTAGAGCCGGCTGATGCCGGCTTTTTTATGAGAACGTTAGGTGTTAACGGGTTGACTCTTTTCAGTCAGCTAGACCATTGGCGCGAGCGCCTTTAATGATCTGATAACCACCCGATAAAGAGCTTTATGCCATGAAGCGCACTGATTTCGCTTTTGACCTGCCCCCGGAACTGATTGCGCAAGCGCCGTTAGCGGAGCGATCGGCGTCTCGATTGTTGTCTGTGGATGGCAATAGCGGTGAGTGCACTCACCTGATGTTTACGGATCTTGTTGGGTTGTTATCCAGCGATGATCTACTCGTGTTCAACAACACGCGAGTGATACCGGCGCGGCTCTTTGCGCAAAAACAGACCGGCGGACGTGCCGAGATATTGGTCGAGCGCTTGATGGCAGATGGCACAGCGCTGGCACACGTGAGAGCCAGTAAAAGCCCGCGTGATAATACGCTCTTGTTACTCACGCCAAACGCCGATTCAGATGTGTCAGAGATGGCTGTGCGGGTTATTGGTCGCCAGGGGGCTTTATTTCACTTGGCACCCGAATCAGGTAGCTTTCCTCAGGCGATGCAGCAGTTGGGTCATATTCCCTTGCCGCCTTACATCGATCGCGCCGATACGGTAGCCGATCGCGACCGCTATCAAACGGTCTATGCAAAGCACGACGGCGCGGTGGCCGCCCCAACGGCGGGGCTACATTTTGATCAACCGCTTTTGAATCAGCTCGACAGGCAAGGCGTTCAGCGAACTGAGGTGACTTTACATGTTGGGGCGGGCACTTTTCAGCCAGTGCGTGCAGATCAGATAACCGATCATGTCATGCACAGCGAGTATATTGAGGTCGACCAAGCTTGCTGCAAGGCGGTGGCGGACTGTCGCGCGCGGGGTGGCCGCGTGATTGCGGTGGGCACCACGGCGGTGCGCTCGTTAGAAAGCGTCGCTTTAACGGTGTCAGAGGGCGAATCATTAGTGCCCTATGCCGGCGATACTGATATTTTTCTCTATCCTGGCTCTCAATTTCGGGTGGTCGACGCCATGATCACCAACTTTCACCTGCCGGAGTCGACGTTACTCATGTTGGTGTCAGCGTTTACGGGTGTGGAGCCGATTCGTGCCGCTTATGCTGCAGCGATTGCCAATCGTTATCGATTCTTCAGCTACGGCGATGCGATGTTTCTTAGCAAGAGGGGGTCTCATTAATGGACTTTAGTGTGTCTCATCGCGACGGTTTGGCCCGCCGAGGGCAGATTGATTTGCCCCGCGGCAGTATTCAAACGCCCGCTTTTATGCCAGTGGGGACCTACGGGACTGTCAAAGGCATGTTGCCGCGCGACATCACGGCCATCGGCGCTGAGATCATCTTAGGCAATACCTTCCATTTATGGCTTCGCCCCGGCACTGAAGTGATCAAGGCGCACGGTGATCTTCACGACTTTATGGGCTGGTCAGGTCCGATCCTGACCGACTCGGGTGGCTTTCAGGTGTTTAGCCTAGATGCGCTCCGAAAAGTGTCGGAAGAAGGGGTCGCCTTTAAGTCGCCTGTGAATGGTGATGCCGTATTTCTCGACCCAGAGACCTCAATGCGCATTCAGCGTGATTTGGGTAGCGACATTGTGATGATCTTCGATGAGTGCACGCCTTACCCTGCAACCGTGTCAGAAGCCCATGACTCGATGCAACGCTCGCTGCGCTGGGCGGAGCGCAGCAAGCGTGCGCACGCCGATAACCCCTCGGCGTTGTTCGGTATCGTCCAGGGCGGCATGCACTTGGACTTGCGCAAGCAATCGCTAGATGGCCTGACGCGCATCGGCTTCGATGGCTATGCAATCGGTGGCTTGTCAGTGGGCGAGCCTAAATCAGAAATGATTAAGGTGCTTGACGGCTTGGCCAGCGATCTTCCCAGCGAGGCACCTCGTTATTTGATGGGCGTGGGCACTCCCGCCGACCTTTTGGAAAGTGTCCGCCGCGGAGTGGATATGTTTGATTGTGTGATGCCCACTCGGAATGCGCGCAATGGGCATTTATTCACCAGCACGGGCATTGTAAAGCTGCGTAATGCCCGTCATAAAAACAGTGTTGAACCACTCGATCGCGACTGCGACTGCTACACGTGTCAACATTTCTCAAGGGCGTACCTCGCCCATTTGGATAAGTGCAACGAAATTTTGGGCTCTCAGCTGGCGACCATTCACAATCTACGTTTTTATCAGCGCCATATGGCCGCGATTCGCTCGGCGATCGAAACGGGCTCTCTGGAGGCATTCGCCAAAGATTTTTATGCCCGTCTCGAAAATGAGGGAGAGACATGAGCGATACAGCACAGCCCATCAAGTCGCCTTGCATCGAAGTGTGTGCCTTGGATGATCACAATGTCTGTATTGGGTGTTACCGCACCGCAGACGAGATTATTGATTGGTTTAGTGCGAGCGATGATCGTAAACGAGACATTCTGGAGGCGCTGAAAAGGCGCCGAGCCGCGAGCGCGTAGTGGTGCCCCAGTCGACTTATTCGGCTGAGTGCTCGAGCAAACCCGCCTCGGTTTCTAATGGCCAAATCCGGACACGATTAATATGCGTCTTGGCAAT
>CAJQKG010000285.1 GCA_905478845.1 uncultured Luminiphilus sp. | reverse complement strand
GATTGGCCGGATTAGCATCGTAATATTCGCGCTGATGCAGATAAGAAGGTTATGTGGGGTGGGTGATCATTAGAGCGGTCAAAAGCGAGCGGACCCTTCGGCCGCTTGTGTCACAGGTCACTGGCCGGCACCCTCCAGCCACTCTCTTTTTGACCAACATGGTCCTGTTTATCTGGTATTTTTGATCATCGATTTAGAGGAGTTTCACTATGCAGAACGGCCATTGCTTGTGCGGTGACGTGCAGTACCAATTTGACGAAACGCAGGCGGGATTTGGATTGCATTGTCACTGCAAAGATTGTCAGCGAGTCACCGGCTCGGGTAAGGCGACCGTTATCCTGTTCCCGATGGACGCCGTGACCATCGAGGGAGAATATAAAACCTTCGCGTCACTGGGTTTCGAGGGCTCGCATGTCAATCGTGGCTTTTGCCCAAACTGCGGCAGCCAGATGTTTACCTTTGTCGACGAGATTCCCGGCCAACTGTTCATCAAAGCAGGCGGAATGGAAGATACCAGCTGGCTCAATGTTGACACCACCTGCTGGACCAGCACAGCCCGCGACTGGGGTCCCTCTGACCCCCGCACCGCCGAATTCGAAAAAAATCCAGGGCTGTAGCTCAGCGAGCTGCCCTACGGCCCAGCCCCTTTTCGCGAGGTGACGCGCGGCCGTGAATCCGCCACAATCAATCGCGTTAGCCCGGGCATTCATGCTGATGAGGGCTCAAAGTGAAGACGAGAGCAATAACATGATGAACTCTGTAGTGCTGGCCAGACGGCCCGCTGGTAATCCAGTCGAAGCGGATTTTGCCGTTCATGAAGAACCTATCCCATCCGTGCCTGACGGCCATTTTTTGACCCGAAACGACTTCATTTCTCTAGACGCGGGCTTTCGCAACTGGATGAACGAAGACTCTGGCGATGACGTGTTGCCAGCAATGGCGTTAGATGCGCCGGTCATGGGCCTTGTCTTGGCGCAGGTCATCACTTCACGTCACCCCGCCTACTCAGAAGGTGACCGACTCATGGCACGGTTTGCCTGGCAAACTCATACCCTGAGCGATGGTTCAGATTTCATCGCGCCACTACCCAGAGAGCTTGAATTCAACGCCAGCGCTTATATGGGGGTCCTCGGTGATACGGGCATGTCGGCTTACTTTGGTATGACTGACATCGGCAAACCGACTGCCGATGACTGTGTCTTAATCAGTGGTGCTGGGGGCGCCGTTGGGTCGATTGCGGGACAAATCGCTAAGCTGGCCGGAGCTCGAGTGGTCGGTATTGTCGGCTCGCAAGCCAAGGCCGAGTGGATTTGTAGCACCTTGGGCTACGATGCAGCCGTCATCAGATCAGGTGACCAACCCCTGTCAGAAGCGATCGCTGACGCTTGTCCCGACGGTGTCGATCTGTTCTTTGACAATGTTGGCGGGCAAACGCTGGAAGCGGCAATCAGCAATATGAACCACCGGGGTCGCCTCGCACTGTGCGGCGCGATATCCGGCTATGGCGTGGCGCCACACGGACCCAACAACTTGTTTGAACTCGTCACTAAGGAGCTCTCAGTAGAGGGCTTCATGACCCATTTTCGGCACGAACGCTATGATGAAGCGCGCGGCCAGCTGTCCGCCTGGTTACGGGCCGGCGCGATACAGTCTCCCGAGTATCAACTGGAGGGTATCGAACGCGTTGGCAAAGCGTTCGCTGATCTCTTCGCAGGGGAAAACTTCGGCAAGACGATCGTCGCGCTCTAAGATGAGCGCTTCGCATGCCGGACGACGCTACCGTCAGCGTGCTAGCCTGATGTCGCTGTGGCCTTTCAGCTGTGTCCTTTTAGCTGTGGCCGTATTTAAGGGCCAACCACAACGGCGGTCGTCTCTCTGAAGGCAGCATAGTGGCATGGATGCCATCAGATTCTGTCGGTGGTCCGTCATGCGGGCACCCCAAGACGTCTATCAATTCGCCGCTGAGTCACCGGCTAATCAAGTGTCACCTTGATTGGAATGGTATCAAGACCCATGGTCGTGCCGCCATGCCCCGTTACCGCCGATTCCGAGACGAGCTCGAGCGAACTAATGCGGTCAAAAAGGGCCTCCAATACAACCCTCACCTCCATTTTTGCCACGTGCAAGCCGATGCACTTATGCGCACCCGCACCGAAAGCATGGTGTTGATTCTTCTCACGCTTACTCCGATCTGCATTAAAAGCATCGGGATCAGCAAACACTCGCTCATCGCGATCCGTCACAAAACTGGGCACCACAATATTATCGCCCGCGCGAAAGGCCACACCATGAAAGACCGTGTCACGTTCGCAAATACGATTCAAATTGATAAAGGCATGCATGCGCAGCAATTCGTCAACCGAATCAGCAATGGCTGTACGGTCCTCTTTTAGACGGCGAAATAGCGCCTGATCCCGCGCCAGATGCCGCACAATAAAACTGAGCATCGTCGCCACGGTGTCAATACTGGCCAAAAAGAGCAGGTAGCAAATGGACTGCACCTCTTCCTGCGACAGCCTCTCGCCCTCAACTTCTACATTGAGCAGCATCGTCACGATGTCATCTTTCGGATGCTCAACATGCTGACTGACCACGGCGCTCAGATAGGCCCCAATATTTTGACCGCACTCAATCCGTTCCTCCATCGTCGGTGCACGATAAAATCCCGACTCCCAGGCATAAAATTCGTCCAATCGCTCAGGCTCAAGCCCCAATTGACGAACAAACAACCCCATAGAAATCGGCTTCGCCACCCGCCACAGAAAATCAAATTCACCTTCGGGTAATACGTCGTCCAGTATTTCTTGTGCAAGCGTCTCTGCCCCTGCCTGTAACTGCTGCACCGCGGCGGGTTCAAAAATAGGCAGTAATAGCCGTCTATAGCGGCGATGCGCCGCCGCATCACTCTCTAATGGAATGAGACGAGGTCGTTGCTCCATATTGGCGGGAATGCCAATCGGAAATGAACCAAACAAGTCTGCGTTACTCAGAATTTCACGACCAAGTTCATGGGATGTCACCAACCAATGTCCCCCGTTGTGCGGGGTGTAGACAATGTCACGAGGGTCTTTGGCGAGCGTCTCCAGCAACCGCTGCTGCGGATCAGCGACCAAGCCCACATCTCCCACAATATCGAAATCGCTTAATAACGCTTCGGGGATATCTGGTAATTGTGTCGCCATCGATTAATCCAAAGTCACTAGGCACTTACCGCGGGAGATGCCGTGCATCATGTCGCAAAACGCACGTGGCGTTTGCTCAATACCATGGTACACCGCGTCGTAACTTTTCACCTCACCCCGGGCGAGACGCGCTCTAATATCCTCTGCAATAGCGGGAAACGCTTCAACGTAATCTGAGAACATAAAGCCTTCCATTTTGGCGCGCTTGGTAATCAGCTCCCAACTATTCGTTAAGGGCTGCACGGCGGACTCATACTGCGAAATGGCGCCGCAGAGCACCAACCTCGCCTGCTCTCGAAGCTGGCCCATGGCAACGTTGAGTGCGTTTCCACCCACATTATCAAAAAAGATATCGATCCCTTCGGGGGCAGCCGCAGCGAGCGCACTGGCCAGATGAGGCTGCGTTTCGCGGTCAATCACCCGGTCGTAACCCACTTCGGTCTCAAGCCACTGCGCTTTCTCTCGGGTGCTGGTGAATCCAATCACCCGGCAACCCTCAGACTTCGCCAATTGCCCCACCACGGTGCCCACCGCGCCGCCAGCGGCACTCACCACCACCGTCTCACCCGGCTTGGGTCGCCCAATCTCATACAGACCCACCCAGGCTGTCATACCCGTTGGCCCTAAAATACCCATGTACTGATGGAGCGGAATAGCCTCGTCGACGATCAATGCTGAGCAGAGATCTGAACCATCCAGCAGACTGGACTCCTCCCACGCCGTGCGGGCGCTGACAAAAGTCCCCACTGGGTACTCCGCATGCTGAGACTCCATCACCTCGCCCAACACAATACTTTGAACAGGGTCGCCCACTTGCATGCCCGTTAGATAATTATCGCCCGCACCGGCGGTCATCCACTGTCGAAACCCCGCGTCGAGTGATATCACTCGGTTACGTGTCCGAAAATACCCTGCCGGGCAGTCACGCACCGGCATCTCGATCACCTCAAAATCGTGCTCTGTCACTGCACCTTCAGGATGCCGAGCTAATACCACTGCCTGCGTCATAAACTCACCTCAAGGAACCGCCACTTCGATCATGCCATCGACTACCCGCACCTCATAGGTGGGCACCGCAACACGCGTCAACTGCCCCATGGGCGAACCATCCCGCAAATCGAATCGCACACCATGTAGCGGGCAGGAAATAAAACAGCCGCGTATTCGCCCGCCCTCCAGCTCTGCCTCTTGATGCGAGCAGCGGTTTTCGAGGGCATATAATTCTCCCGCCGCTCGACAAATAACAATGCTCTTCCCATTGATCGTCATAGCGCGACTCTTATTATCCGCGAGTTCTTCATCGGCAAAGGCCGACTCAAAGGCTGTCACAACACATCTCTCCTGTGGGTTTTTCATCGCGCCAACGGCGACGTGATAGAAGGGTAGCACCGCCGATACCCCGAAAAAAACCATCATGCTTGCTTATTTTTTGGGTGGTCGCTAGTCTCTCCAGCTCTGACTACCCAAAACAACGAGGTCTTTATGAGTCACGGTAATAAGCAGCAATGGATTCTGGCAAAGCGCCCACAAGACGTGCCCGATCCATCTGAAGTCGTGTTTCAGGAAGCAGCCATTCCAGAAACCACCGCGGGCATGGTCTTGGTGAAGAATCACTATATCTCACTCGATCCGGCGATCCGCCTTTGGATGTCGGATATCCCGAACTACCTGCCACCGATTCCTATCGGCGACCCCATTAGAGCCACCGTGGTCGGACAGGTCATAGAGAGTGGCAGCGACGATTTGGCGGCAGGCGACTTTGTCTTTGGCCTCGGCGGCTGGGAAACGCACAGCACTGCACCTGCTGAATTTTGGACCAAAATCCCGAGCGATAGCGAATTTCCGCTTCACTACTACGGCAACATGCTAGGCGCTGTAGGACTCACGCCCTACTTTGCCATTGTCGATGTCGGCCAAGCACAAGCGGGCCAAACCATGCTGATGAGTGCGGCGGCAGGCGCAGTGGGCTCTATTGGCGGGCAAATCGCCAAACTGATGGGGCTGAAAGTAGTCGGTATCGCCGGCACAGACGAAAAATGTCGGTGGGTCGTCGACGAACTGGGTTTCGATGATTGCATCAACTATCGCACGACGGGTGACATGGAAGCCGCTATTAGGGAGAAGTGTCCCGAGGGAGTCGACTTTTATTTTGACAACGTGGGTGGGGAGATTCTTGATGCCGCCCTCTTAAATATGAATAAAGACTCCACGCTATTGTTTTGCGGCACCATCAGTACTTATAACGCGACAGAACCGGTGCCCGGCCCTTACAACTATTGGCAAATTCTGGCCAAAACCATCACGGTAAAAGGCTATCTGATCAGTGATCATTTTCACCGCGTCGCAGAAGGACAGGTGGCAATGAGCCAATGGCTCAAAGACGACAAAATAAAGTTCAGAGAACATATCAACGAGGGAATTGAAAACTGCCTCGATACCTACAACCTCTTATTCACCGGCGGTAACGACGGTAAGTTAATGCTCAAGCTGTAAAGTATCGCACCCTCTGCACGCGTGCAGAGGGTGATTGACCGGAGACAATGTAACAGTGGCGGCGATGACCGCAACAAGGTGACGAGCCGCCCCAATAGCGTGCTTGTCACTGCCCTACTCTCTTGGGCCACCTGACCTGAGGAATGTCCTCAGTGAATCACCTCAGGACTGGCCAAGCCTGACGGCCCGACCCTTGCGCTCAATCTAACGCGCTAGCCTTACAGCTCTGGCTTTGGCGCGCTCTCATCGCCATCGGCAAACCACTTCACCCAGCGATGAAAGTATTGATTGCCCCGCTCATTGCGACCCAGCAAAACGCTTTTCATTAAGCCTGTCGCGAGCCCCTCCTGGAGCTTCAGGCCCACGTTGTAATCTTCCTCTTGCACCACATCGCGCAACCAATCAGCCATCTCTATTCGAGCGGTATTATCTTCCTCGTTTTCTGGCGGATTGGGATGCAAAAAGTGCAGAATAGTGGTGTTCTCCATGGGCCCAGGCCCCGGAATCATTTGCGCTACTTGCGTGATCTCTGGCGCGATGAAAATAGACACGTTGGGGAAAAACAGTCGGATAAAGTCATAGCCTCTTGTTTCATGCTGCCATAACTCGTTCTGCTCGACTTCTCCGAGTGTCAGCATATTTTTTGCGGCAAACCCAACCAAGAGATGGGGACCATGAGCGTCATACTCCATGATATTGCTGTGCGTGCGGGGCTCGATGGTCTCGGGGTGCGCTGCCTTGAAGTGGTAACCCTCAAGATAGCCGTCATACGCCACTTTCCAGTTAGGTCCGTGGATCACGCGATTGCCCACATACGTCCATTGATCCATGCCTTTGGCCGCGACGTCATCCATCATACCGCCCAAGTAAGCGCGAATATCCACATCGCTATCGGGCGTTAACACGGCAAAAATCAATCCGCCTTCTTCATGACTCGGAAATTGAACCAAGTCACGCGCACCCTCGCAGACCTCCAAATTTCGGGGCGTCCGCAACCGCACGCAATGAACCGTCGGCCTTAAAGGTCCACCCATGGTAGGGGCAGCTAAACAGCTTCTGGTTACCGCAGGGCTCTGCCATTAATTGCATGCCGCGATG
>CAJQKG010000284.1 GCA_905478845.1 uncultured Luminiphilus sp. | reverse complement strand
TACGTGACCGCGACAACCGGCGGGGTAGAGCGGGTTTATCAGGAGATGTTGCGTTGGAATGCGCAGTGGCGTCTGCAGGTTGACGTGGCCAATGTGACCGCGGCGTTCTCGGCGATTAATATTGCCGGTCCTGAGTCACGTAAGGTGTTGGAGACGCTGCCCGGATCAGTTGATCTTAGCGCAGAGGGGTTTCCGTACTTGGGCTGCCGAGTCGGTGAGATCAGCGGAGTACCGGTGCGCATGATGCGAGTCGGTTTTGTCGGCGAGTTAGGGTACGAGCTGCATGTCCCCAGTTTATTCGCCGAGCAACTCTGGTCGTTACTGGCGACTGCCGGAGCGCCTTGGGGTATTCGCCCCTTCGGTGTCGAGGCGCAGCGACTACTGCGTCTAGAAAAGGGCCACATTATTGTCAGCCAAGATACCGATGGCATGACACATCCGAGCGAAGTGGGCCTCGATTGGGCGATGAACCGAACCAAACCTGACTTTGTGGGGCGTCGGTCGGTCGACATTTTGGCCAAGGCCCCGCTGACGCGTCAGTTAGTGGGCTTTTCACTGGCGATCACCGCACCGAAACCGCTCGAAGGGCATCTTGTGATTCGCGACGGAAATATAGTGGGCAACGTCACCTCCTGTGAGGTGTCGCCGACACTCGGGCGTATTATTGGGCTTGCTTACGCGCACCCTGACGATGCGATGCCTGGAGGCAGTATTTGGGTGCGGACCGAGGGCGGGGTCGCAGTGCAAGCACGCGTAGAGGCACTGCCTTTTTATGATCCTGACACCGAGAGGCAACTGCTGTGAGCGTGTTATCGAGCCCGTTAGGTGCTCGCCAAGCGATTGTGGGAGCAAATGGTTTAGCACTGAGAGACTTGTCGCTACAGCAGCGATCCGGTGTGCGCGGCGCTGGCGCAAGCGCGTATTTAGTGCAGCAGTCCTATCCTGTGCCGAATGCGCCGAATCAGCTCGAGCCTACTGGCAATGGCGCCTGGGTGATGTCGCTCAGCCATCGTGAATTTTGGATGCTGCAACCGGACCAAGAAGCGGTCGCCTCAGCAATGCAAGGAGAAGCGCTGGCAGCTGAAGTGTGGCCGCTGTATTGCCAGCATAGCCATGCATGGCTGCAGCTGGCCGGTGCGCCGCGCGCCGAGGTGATGGCGACACTTTGTGGGGTCGATCTCTCTCAGGCAGCGTTTCCCGAGGGGAGTGTGGTGCAAACGCAGGTGGCACGCGTCACGTCAATCATCGCGCACCACGCGGAGGGGCAAGCTGGCGTCTTTTCGCTGTTTGTCGATCAGTCGTTGGCGGTCTATTTATGGGAGGCTCTGGAGGACGCCATCACGGGATTTGATTGCTCAACCTGAGTCACTTATTAATCCAGATTACCGAAATGATTCGTAGGTCTGTCAATCGTTATGACATTTACGAAATTAAACAACCTGCCTGCGTTTTCGTCGCTAATTTGCACATTAAGTCGCCAATACACTAAAAGGTTGAGACACTTAAATCTGCCAGTATTGGGTCAAAATGAAGCCAGTCGGGTTTCGGAGTAGTGAGTAAGCGTAATGGCAGACATTGAAGAAGCGTTCTTAAACCGTGATCGAAAGGATAAAACCGCCTTTAAGGCGCCGCCCTTTATCCCTCGGCGAGTGCTCAAAGACTTAGGCACAGAAAAGTTAAAGGGAGACCGTTATTTCTCCCGTGAATTTATGCAACAGGAGTGGGAAAAGGTTTGGAAGAAAACCTGGCACTTCGTGATGAAGGCATCAGAGCTTGATCAGGCAGGGGCCTTTTATACCCATGAGTTAGGGAAGGAATCGTTTCTTTTTGTGCGTGGCAGCGACGATGAGATCCGAGGTTTTTATAATGTATGCCGGCATAGAGGCAATCGACTTTGTCAGGTGGAAGAAGGAGTGGTTGACACTTTTACCTGCCCCTACCACGGTTGGAAGTGGAATGATGACGGGTCGTTAAAGCAGGTGGCTGACCCCCACTTCTTTAAGCAATTCGACGAGGGGATACCCGAGGACGAGCTGGGCCTTGTGCCCATCAAAGTCGATGTTTGGGAGGGCTGGCTCTGGTTCAATATGGACAGCGAGTCCTGCCCACTACGAGAATATTTGGGGCCTATCGGAGAGCATCTCGAGACATACCATTTTGAGGATTGTACGGTTCTCGAGTATCAAACCTTTGAGTGGAATGCCAATTGGAAGCATGCTTGGGATGCTTTCAACGAAAGTTACCACTTTGCCGAGTTGCATCCGAATATGGTCAATATCGGAGAAGGGCATGATGTACCGATAGAGCTCTGCGGCATTCATTCACGTATGTTGAATTTCAACCGAACGGTGAGCGAGGTGCTTGAGGACCGTTCAAGTTGGACCGAACTACGGCGTCGTTTTATGCTGAGTGAGGCGGCGCTGGGGCCATCCCCTGATCCTGATGCTGCTCAGAAGAGCGCGATCGAAAGTGAGGGCAAGCCCATCGATGCGAAAGACATGCATCTCTATGAAATGGATCATCGTCGATCCATTGAAGGTGAGTCTCATCTCCCTTTTGCGGAGATGAACGACGAGCAGTTGGTTCACCAGTATCACTACAGTTTTTTCCCGGGCGTGACGTTTACGCAAAGCGCTGACGGCGGCGCCATTTTTCGCTATCGACCGCACCCAAGTGATCCGGGACGCTGCTTTTATGACCTACTCATTTTCGCGAATCTGCCGCCAGGAATGGAGGCGCCGGAGCGGCCTGAGCACCAACTGCACCGGTATGACGATGGCATCGATTACGTCAAGGTGTTGGAGAACAGCTTCGACCCAGCGTACTCGAAAGTGGTGGGAGAGGACGCCTCGAATATGCCCACGCTGCAAGCAGGCTGCCAATCAGACAGTTTTCAGGGCGGCATTCTGGGAGATCAGGAGGTGCGGCTCCGGCACTTCCACCAAATCATTGACGGCTTTATCGATGGCTCGATTTCAACCTGCAATCTGCCATCGCAAGATGCTTACATGGAACCAGAGTCATGATGTGTTGCTGTAGGTTGCGGCAATAATAGCTACCAAAATAGCCACCAAAATTGACGTTTATCATTTTTGTAGGGTCAAATGCCACGATCTCGCGACTAGCGTTGCTTAGGGAGAGGCGTCACGCAGAGGTGCCGGCGGAGATTAAACTGCGATGCTGTCTCACTAGATGGTGCTGCCCGAACGTGTGCGACTGCCGCGTGCCTGACGTTACTGCGCTGCGGCAAGCGACTCAATCTGGTCGAGCAGTGAATCCGATACTTCGACACCATTGTCTTGGTGATGCGCCCGAGCTTGCGCACGTCGCTCCCCGGGAATCCGGACGTCATTACCATCAGTCAATGCCGTGCACATTGTCTCGAGGTGACTGACAAAGTCGTCGCTGTAAAATGTCGGGTCGATAGCGATGATGGTCTGGCCCACATTCGGCGGGCCGCCCTCTGTGGTCGCGAACATAGAGGCTTCGTAAGAGCAATTACTGCCGGTTAGCACGCCGCCTAAAATATCGACCATTAAGCCTAGTCCAAAGCCTTTGGGGCCGCCAACGGGCAGCTGGGCACCTTTGAGTCCGGCTGCTGGGTCAGTGGTGGGGTTGCCCTCTGGATCAATGGCATGCCCGGGTTCAATGTCGCGGCCCTCAGCGGCGGCACGCACCAGGTTAACGCGTGCGGTGGAGGCGGTGGCCATATCGATGACGAGCGGTTCGACCGAGCCTCTGGGCGCTCCAAATGCAAACGGGTTGGTGCCGAAAAAAGGCACTTTGCCCCCGTGAGCTGCCACCGCTTTTGAGCTATTGGCGAACATCAAAGACACCAGGCCTTCCTGCGCCAATCGACGCACAAACCAACCCAGCACTCCGGCAGAGGAGGATTGGTGAATCGACATCAGCGCAACTCCTTGTGCTTTGGCAGTCTCAATTAGCCGTTGCTCAGCAATGAGATAGGCATGATGGCAAAAACCGAAATCGGCATTGACCACTGTCGTGGCGTCAGAGGTTTTGACAATGTGGGGTTGCGCATCAGGATTCACTTTTCCGCAGCGCAGGTGTTTGAGGTAGAGGTGCAAGTAACCGAGGCCGACGTTGCGGATACCTTCCGCTTCGGCGTCGGCGATTTCTTCTGCCACGATCGCTGCTTGTTCGTCACTGGCACCTGCGCGCTTTAGGGCATCGAAGCACAGTGATTCTATTTCCTTCAGTGACAGTACAGGCATGATCGGACTCCTCAGTGACGGCAGATTGTGCCAAAAAGTGGCGGTGGCTGCATGATCCGTAACCCATGCTTGACCAAGACTGAAACGCTAGGATGCGCTCATCCTGTTTTAGG
>CAJQKG010000283.1 GCA_905478845.1 uncultured Luminiphilus sp. | reverse complement strand
CAGTCACGGCATTCATGGCGCGCTTACGCCTTGATGTTGAAAATGAGCGCAGAACAAGTACGCCACTGTCGATGAGTGTGATGCCCAAAACTGGCGGCAGATCCATTTTCTGGTCGTATAGCACCGCTCCGACAATGGTGATCAGCACGATGCCCAAGCCTGCCCAGACTGCATAGGCAAAACCGACTGGAACCGTCCGAAGAACAAGTGGCAGACAGTAGAAGGACGCACTGTATCCCGCTAGCACCAACAGACTCGGCAACAACCTAGAGAACCCTTCTGGCTGCTTTATTGCGCTCGTTGCCAGCACTTCAGCGATGCTCAGATACCAAGACCCCGCGTTATCCCCTCAGTCCATTGGATCGCACAGCAGTTCCTTGGCGTGGAGGGTATTTAAGTACTCGCGCCGCTCACAGATCAAACCATCTCGGACAACAATCAGATAATGGTACTGGTTGCAGTAGACCTTGCCATCAGCGCGAACGCCGTAAGACTCGGCTTCTAGCGCCACCCGCTCGCCCTCCACGGTCATGGCATCAATGGTGAGCCTCAATCCCTCAGGAAAACGCTCGGCCACCATGGCGTGGATTTCTCCAAGGCTGGCGAGATCATGATATCCCCCCAGAGGCCAGTGACCCTCCCCTAAAATCCATGTCGTGGCATCCGGCGCCAGCCGCGCAATGGCGTTCGCGAAACGCCCAGCAGATATATCCGCGTAATAAGCCCTGACCACCCCTTCAGGGCTTGCCATAGCGTTTGAATCCGTCATTTGACCGTCCCTGCGTCGATACAAACACGTCTCACAGGAGCTGAGACTGCGCTGGGCCAGAGTGCCATTTATTTATGACCCACCCTCTGTTTGAGCATAGTCTGTATTGATAATGATGAGCTCCCGATACTTCTCAGGCATGTACCAATAACCCTTATACCCCTGGGGCACCACTAGTGACTCGCCTTGCTTGAACTCGATAGCATCCCCGCCATCGGGCGTGAGTATGAGGCGCCCCTCCAGAATTTGAATAAATTCGTCATAAACGGCACCATCAATATAGACCCTGCCTGGCCCAGCCTCGTAGACAGCAACGAAGATTTTCCCGGCGTAAAAAGCGTGGGTATAGGATTCTGAGGTGAAGTCCTCGTCTCGCGTCACGTTCTCGCCATCCAGCTCTGATGGATCAAGCCGAGTCAGCCCTCTGCCTTCCAGATAGCGCTGCTCAATGGCAATCGGGATCACTGGCGTTGGCTCCGGAGTTGATTCCTGACTGTTAACGTTCTGACCCGAGAGTAGAAGCAATAAAATCGTAACGATCGAGGTGTAGTTCATCATCAGACACCTTAGCTATGAGCGTGTTGTTAACAAACCGGAATCAGCACCGATTGCAAGATTGTGGACTGAAGAATAGCGACGTCTTTGGCCTTTTAAAAAGTGAGACCGCTAGCAGCTGCTAGCGGTTCCAGTGCTGAGATGTCACGACCTAGAAGTCGTACCGCAACTCGGCTGTCACACTTCGGGGGCGACCGGGGACGTCCCAGTAGCTCCCACCGCCGTCTCCGGAAGACATGGTGGCGTACTCTTCATCCGCGAGGTTGTCAGCCCTGAGCGCGATCTGCCAGCCTTGGTCAAGGTGCGCCAGCGCAATGCGCAGGCTCAGCAGGCCGTATGCTTCGACCTGTAGCATTCCGTAATCCAAGTCTCCCAGCTGCATATCCCGAGTGAGCGGATCGTCGCGCCAACTATATACCGCTCCAACACTACCGAGCAGATTGCCCGCAAGAGTGAATTCCTGTCGCGCGCTAATGGTATAGCTCGACTTCGGTGACCACTGGCGATCCACACCCTGCAGAGACTGGGGTTGCCCGAGTTGATCTAAAGACGTCTCATTTGAATCACTTATCTCGGCGTCAAGCCAGCCCGCAGACACACCAAGCTGAAAACCGGGCAGGCTAGAAGGTGCCCATAAAAGGTCGACTTCCGCGCCATAGTGCTCGGCATCACCCACTGTGCCAATCGTCGAGAGGGTGCCCGAAGGGGAACCATCTGATGGAACCATAATTCCCCCCTGAGCGTCCTGGTAGTCATAGAAGAACGCCGCCGCGTTAATCTGCAGGTCGTTGGTAGGATTCGACTTGATACCGATCTCGTACGAATCGTTGATCTCCTCGGCGTAGGGTGTCAGCTGGTCGTTGTTGTCGGTAAATGCCGCAAAGAAGCCGCCCGATTTGAAGCCCCGAGAAAACCGAGCATAGAGCAGTGTGTTGTCGGATACGCTCCAATCCAGGCCAATATGACCGGACCAGTTTTCCTCTAGAGATGTCTCAAAACCCTCGACCTCACCGAGGGGCACCGTGAACCCCTGAACGACGACCGTGGATAAGTAATCAATGTCCTTGTCTTCATCCGTATAGCGGAGCGAGCCATGGAGATTAAGACGATCAGTTAAGTCATAACCCACCTGACCGTAAACAGCCCAGGTTTCGGTATCCTGCGTGTAGTTTGCAAGGCCGTTTGTAAAGGCGACAAAACCCAGCTCCGTCAGTGCTTCAACTGAAAAACTCTGCAGACTTTCGTTGGTGTCCTCTGCATACATGGCGCCTGCAAGCCAGGTCAAAGGTCCATCGCCGGTACTTGTCAGGCGGAACTCTTGAGACCATTGCTCAAATTCGGTCTCCCCGTCAGGGAATCCCTCGGCACTGGACACAATGGCGAGTGGCGTGGCGTCGTAATCGAAGAATTGGAAAAAATCGTATTCGTAGTAAGACGTAATCGATTTGAGGGTGGTATTCCCTAAGTCCCAATCAATGTTGAGGTTATAGCCCGTCCATTCGTTATCCAGCCTATTGATTGGGTTCGAGACCACCGTTTCACCGTTGCTCTTCTGGTCAGCGGGAGTCGGCAAACCCAGTGTGAATCCATACAGCGCATCAACCAAGTTATGGAACCCGATACAGCTCGAGTCATCACGCCGCCCTTGGTAGATCGAACCACAATAATCAAAGTCATAGGCAGTACTGTATGTACCATTCAAGCGCGGCATGACGGTTTCCGACTGATCCCTGCCAGCATCGATTTTGAGCAAAACTTCCAATGCATCGCTGGGAGTAAATAGCAGCTGCGCTCTTACCGCCTGAAAATCGCGATCGCCATGCTCATCATCCTCCGGAGTCGTCAGAGAATCCTGCCAACCACCACCCTGATCCGTATTGACCGCAAGCCGGTAAGCCAGTTTGTTTTCAATAATGGGCCCGCCTATGGCGCCTTCCAGACTCCATCGATCCCATTGACCATAGGTCCCTCGCACAAAACCGCTTGTCTCGTTCAGATCAGGCTTCGTAGATAGAATTCTGATCGCACCGCCCGTCGCGTTTCGACCATAAAGCCCCCCTTGCGGGCCCTTGAGCACCTCAACACGATCGACGTCGAACAGGCCGATACCGCCGAGCGCGTTCGAGGTCATATACACTTCATCGTAGAAAATAGCGGAGACCGGCGTGTTGTTGGCGTTAAAGTCTTCCAATCCGGCACCACGAATGACCCATGTGGGCAGACCAGCACCCCGCGCATCGGAGAGTTCGACGTTGGGGATGATCGTGGCCAATTGCTCCACACTCGTCAGCCCCAACTCAGTTAGCTGGGCGCTGTCAAATGCCGAGATCGCGATGGACACGTCCTGAAGGCTCTGTTCTCGCTTCTGAGCGGTCACGATAATTTCTTCAAGCTGAGCCTGCGCCGCGAAGGGCGTGACTAGCGTTGCCAAGACCGCGGCAATGAGGGTTTTTTGTGCGGTTTTCATTACACCACTCCGTTTTTGTGTTTAAGCAAACAACTTTATATTTATACAGATCTGTAAAGTATATTGTTATTTTACAGGCCTGTCTATTAATGCTGGCATGTCATATGACATGCTACAAAATGTCAGTTGACATGTAAAGTAGCTGCCGAATTTAAATCAGGTCAAGAAGCGAGAATAATGAAAAGAATACGGTTAATGCTCCTGCTGCCCCTCGCAGTGACAAGCAGGCAAAGCCAAGCGGCTCCAGAGCTCATCCCTTTATATCCAGAAGCCGTTATGAAAGCGTTTCTCGATAAGATTACGCCTTTCCCGAAGGACGAGCGCGGAGGACCTCAAGCCAACTAGATGAGGGTTCTGCACTCAGCTTAGGTCACTATCGCCGCGCATGAATCAACGCCTGTGCTGCTCGAAATAAAAAATCCCTTACCTTATGACGAATACGTGCATGTACTGCAGGGAGAAGTCACACTGACTCACATCGAGGGCAAAAGAAACACATTCAAAGCGGGCGTGAACTTTCTTGTCCCCAAGGGCTTCTTGGGCACGTGGAATATGACGACCCATTATCGAGAAATGGTTGCTGCTGAAACCAAAGCCATGATGAAAGCAGAGGGTTGGTAGCAGATTGCTTTCTTCACGGTGAGGGCAAAACCTAAACCCTCGATGTCGTGCAAAGCCGCAATGTTATGAAAAGACCGTGGTGGCCTCACCAAGCACTCACCCCACGGCCGACCATCAGTTTGCCTTGTCACCTTCGTGTGCATTCCAGGCGGTGTTAACAAGGTAAGCGTAGAGTGCCTCTGAGCTGGCATCGTCCAGCTCTACCTTTGGCATACGCGGGGCGAGCAGCCCACCCAGCACGGCCTTAAAGTATTCGAGATTCACAGGCAAGCGCATACGAAGATCGGCCGCTGCACCGCCGATGGATTGGCCGCCGTATCCGTGGCATGCCACGCATCCCGCTAGTTCATAAATGGCTTCACCCATCGACGCCACTTCTGACGGATATCGATCGACCGGCGGTTTTGGAAAGGTTAGCTGAGCCGCCCACGCGGGTGCCGGTGCGTCACCTCCCAATACGAAGGCCAACAAGCGCGGCCGGCTGCGCGACTCCACCGTCGAGCTGTAGTCCGTCAGTCCGGCCGAGGCGGCGGACGTAGAGGGCGCACCTGCCGGCACAATGATGTACTGGCGACCGTCTGCCACCACTGTCGAAGGAGCACCGCGGATGGCCCCTCCGGCTGTGAAGGATCCCAGCTGCTCTCCCGAGGCCGCGTCATAGGCGTTCAGGTAGCCCTCGGCTGTCCCCTGAAAGACCAGCCCTCCTGCTGTGTGCAACACCCCGCCGTTGTAGGGCAAAGCATTGCGATGACGCCAAACCGTGCTCTGGCTGACCGGATCCCAGGCAACCAGCTCCCCAAACGCCTGCCATTCAGGATCACCGTCCTCAGCCTGCCGATAGTCGTAGCTATATTCGCCAGTGGCAGTGAGCTCACGGCGTTCTGGAGTCGTCATCGCAGGGATGAAAAGCACGTTCTTCTGTGGGTCAAAGGCAAGAGCAGTCCAGTCGTGCGCACCCGCGTTACTGGGTAGTATTGTCGTGGGTTCGCCCTCGGCCGCCTCCCAATAGCGTGCAGCCGGATCGAAGATCGGTCGCCCGGTCTCGTCAAGGCCTTTCGCCCAGTTGACCGGCACGTAGTTACGCCCCGAAATGAACTTCCCGGTCTTAGCGTCCAGTAGATAGACGAAGCCATTCTTTGGCACACTGAGCACGACACGCTTTTCCACGCCATCGAGCGGCAGGGTAGCCATCATGAGGCCGACAGCGGGCTCGTAATTCCATGCATTACCCGGCACCTGAGTGAAATGCCATCGGTACGCACCCGTTTGAGCATCCAGCGCGACGACGGCACTCGTGAAGAGCTCGTCGCCTGCATCATTACCGCGTTTCGTCGGATCCGAAGGTGCCGGCGCGCCGGTTCCGATGATGAGTTGATCTAACTCGGAATCGTAGACCATAGCGTCCCAGACACTGCCGCAGCCTCTGGTCTTTTCATACCACCCGTCGCCCCAAGTCTTCACCGCCATCTCATAAAGCTCACTGTCCTGCGGCTCATTTGGGTCGCTTGGCACCGTATAGAAGCGCCACAGATGTTGACCCGTCTTCGCATCAATGGCATCCACATGACCACGATTGAGACCCATATCAGCACAGGAGTTGCCAATGAAGACCTTGCCACCGCCAATGCGTGGCGCACCAGTGATCATGTAGTTCTGTTTGCCATCGCAGGTTTCCGCCTGCCATTTCTCGATCCCTGTCTCTTGATCAATGGCAACCAGCCGACAGTCGGAGGTCCCGACAATGACGAGGTCCTCGGACAGCGCGAGACCCCTATTCAGGCTTCGCAACCAGGTCTCGAGAAACGAGCTCGGGGGCCTGTCCGCGAGAGGTTCGTAAGTCCAGAGCAGTTCTCCGGTCTCAAGATCGTTGGCGAAAACCTGGCTCTGCGACCCGCTCTGGAAGATTCGTCCATTTCTGATGAGAGGATTGCCTACCAGCCCATCCCGGGTAGGAAGATCGATCGCCCAGGCGAGCCCTAAACCCGACACCGTCTCAGTATTGATCTGACTCAGGCCCGAGTGGTGCTGCATGTCAGCAGAGTTTCCCAGCAATGCCCAGTCTGTGGACACCTTGTCGCTCGTCATCGGCGAGGGCGCTTGCTCTTCATCGGCGTCCATCGAACAGCCGCTGGCCACGATCACAAAAAATACCAGCGTGACGCCGACTATTGCCACGCGAAGCTTTTCCAAATTCATAATCGGTCCTTTTAGTGTTACGCGTCAGTCAGACGCTATGACTGACATGCCATCGTTCTACATTGGTACAGTCATGCTTTATTGATACAGGCATGCGTTGATCCGTCGCTTCCAATCCAACCACCCAATTGGGTCGCATACCGCGAGCGGTTAGTGATTGCGGGAGGGCGTGATGAGGGAATCATCATTAAGAATTGTCACTGCCTTCTTCGAGATACGCAGTGTCAATAACGATTAACTCTCGATACTTTTCAGGCATATGCCATCCGCCCTTGTACCCTTTCGGCACAACCAGAGACTCACCTGTCTTAAATTCGAATTCTCCGCCGCTGTCGGGGGTCAGGATTAGCCGCCCTTCGAGGATCTGCACAAACTCGTCATAAACGGCGCCATCAATATGGACCTTACCGGGCTCAGCCTCATAGACCGCTACCGTGATCTTACCGGTATGAAAGGTGTGCATACTGAAACCGGCGGATCCATCTTCGTCCTGTGTAATATTGTCCGAGTCTTCAAATTCGCTCATATCGCCCTGAGTCAGGCCTTTCCCCTCAAGAATGCCCTGCTCAATGGCAATCGGCAAAATTCCCTGTGGTCCTGCTGAAGATTCTTCACTCATATCATCTTGTTCCTAAAGTAGCCAAGTTCGGGTCGAAATCGGCATCGTTAATAGGACGCCAGCCCCCCCGCCCGAAAAAAGTCCGGTAAAGAATCGGAACCGACTTGTCCATCGAGCTCCGGAAAAGTAGTTTCACACCCGAGTTGCCGCGGCCGAAGGACAACGCCCAGATCCAAAAGACTAATTATTTTATACAGATGTGTCTAGTATTTTTGCGGCGCTCTGCTGGGCTAGAACGCCTGAGCCCATCCCCGACGATCAAGCGGAGCTGATGTCCTGCTTGCCTAAAATATTGAAACTCTGTGTCGCAATCTTCCACTCGCCGTCCACCTTGCTCAACTCCCAGTCATAGTCAACGGTGAAGGTGTTGCGCTTGAACAGGGTCAACATCTTAAGCCGTGCAGTCGCCCGCGTATCGCCCATCACATCAGAATAAAAGCCCGTTGCATGATGCCCGAGACAGTCCGGCGCCGACTCGAAGAACGCTCGGATTTGCGCATGGCCATCAAAGGCCTTGCCATAGACCGCCGTGGCATCCAGGTGGGCGTCTTTTGCAAACAAGGCCAGGGCTGCATCCCAGTCCTTGCGGTCACAGGCATCGCAGTAGCGCGCGCCCATTTCGGCTAATTCTAATTTATCCGCCAGCAGTTCAGCATTCATTGGCATTCTCCTCGAGTCAGCGTGTTAAAAAACCTATATATCCAGGAAATTGGTCGCCCGTTTTTCTTTTAGCGCTCGCAACCCCTCCTTAAAATCGGGCAATTTAATTGCCGCATTCATGTCCTCAACCGAGCAGGTGTAGGCCGCAGAAAAATCCCCTTCTGCGTCAAAATTGACCTGCCGCTTGATGCAAGCCATGGAGAATCGAGAACTCTCCCTAGCCAGCCGGGCGGCATAATCCATTGTTTTTTCCAGCAGCACTTCTGGGGGGAAGATTTTCTGCAGCCAGCCCAGACGACATGCTTCAGCGCCATCAATCCGGTCGCCATCGAGGAGTATCTGTAGCGCATTGCTGCTGCCCATAATCTTCGGCAGGATCCAACCTAGGCCATACTCTGCGGGCAAGCCCAAGCGCGCAAATGCACTTTTGATGATGTTGTTATCAGCACCAAAACGGAGGTCGGCATAGCTCGCAACAATAAAACCAACGCCCGCGCAGCTGCCGTTAACAGCCGCTATTACTGGCTTGGAGATACACAGCGGGTAGGCGTGATTGCGCTGGAATTGCTCGGGTGTATTTTCCGGGTAAGGGGGCAGATCGAGCTGACTTTTTTGGTATTGACCACCGGCACTCTCGATCGAATTAAGCTCCTTTGAGTCAGCCCCAACGCAGAAATCTGCACCACTGCCAGTAACCACTACCACCCTAACGCCGTCATCTAAATGCGCGTTGTACAGCGACCAGCGATATTCCACAGACATTCGACCACCCCAAGCATTGCGCCGATCCGGGT
>CAJQKG010000282.1 GCA_905478845.1 uncultured Luminiphilus sp. | reverse complement strand
CCCAATGTCTCGTCATGAAAAACAACTAATTCACCATCGCTCAATAACTGCACATCGGTTTCTATCCAGCCGGCGCCTGAGTGCGCTGCCGCGTCAAAGGCGATGGCCGTATTTTCGGGGTAATGAGCACTGGCACCGCGGTGGGCACAAATTTGATCCGCGCGCCAATACACCGGGGGGGAATCAACCACAGCCGAACATCACGATGAATGCGCCGTACTGAGGTCATTGAGAAACGCACCTGCAGCACTGTCCTGACTTCTCAGACTCTTGAGCATCGCGACCAAGTTAGCATCCCGTTCCTCCTCTAGCTCGCTGACCGTCCGCCCCGCTGCCTGCTCATCAGATTGCTCAACAATCCGATTAATCAGTGCATCATCAAGATCAGGGACATCCGTCAGCTTGGTCCAAGGCCACTGCAGGCAGGGCCCAAACTGCTCTAAAAAGTGACGCATCCCCGCTTTTCCACCCGCCGTGCGGTAGGTCTCGAATAGGCCCTTCTGTGCCCAACGCAGTCCAAACCCGTGGGTCATGATGTCGTCGATCTGCTCGGTGGTGGCAACACCATCTTTGACCAGCCAAAGCGCCTCTCGCCAAACGGCTTCCAATAACCGGTCGCCCACGTGAGCAGGGATTTCGGCCTGCAACGTGATCGGCTTCATACCAATTTGCCGCAAAATCAATTCCGCTCGGTTAACCGTTTCCTCAGGCACCACTGCCGATGGCACACATTCCACAATTGGCAATAAATAAACGGGGTTATAGGGATGCGCCACGATAATTTGCTCGGGGCGTGAAGCGCCAGCTTGTAACTCAGACGGCATAAAACCCGAAGTGGACGAAGCGACGATAGCGTCATTCTTGCAAGCCGCCTGAATATCACGCAACACCGCTTGCTTGATCTCAATACGCTCTGGCGTGGACTCCTGAATCCATTGCGCGTCGGCCACGGCCGCGTCGAGCCGCGTGCACATCGCCAATGGCCCCTCCGCTGGCAAGTGATCATACACTTCAGGCACCCACCGGCGTGCCTTTTCTAATACTGCGTTTAGCACCGACTCGGCGTCTGGCGCAGGGTCATAAAAATTGACCTGCCAGCCGTGCAATAAAAATCGGGCAGCCCAGGCTGATCCAATCACGCCACCGCCGATGATGGCCGCGACCGGCATTAGGGAAGGTCTCGTTTAGTGAGGTGGAGCTCTGCGCGGACCTCGTCCGGCGTCATGATTTCCACCCCCATCGCGTCGATGATCAATGCCGCTCGTGCGACCAATTCCGCGTTGCTGGCCAAATGCCCCTTACCGAGCCAGAGGTTGTCTTCCAAACCCACTCGCACATTGGCGCCTGCCAAAACGGCGGCGGCGACGTAGGGCATTTGATGACGGCCAATTGAAAATGCTGAAGACACCCAGTCACTGGGGACATTGTTGATCATCGCCATAAAGGTATTCAGATCATTCGGCGCGCCCCAAGGAATCCCCATACACAATTGCACCATGACGGGTGCGGGAATCAGACCTTCGCTCACCAGCTGCTCAGCCAACCAAAGGTGTCCGGTATCAAAAGCTTCAATTTCAATCCGAATGCCTAAATCAGCCATCCGTTTTGACATATCGCGCAACATACCTGGCGTATTCGTCATGACGTAGTCGGCTTCAGCGAAGTTCATCGTGCCGCAGTCCAGCGTGGCAATTTCGGGCAAGCACGTCTCAAGGTGCGCCACTCGATCTGCCGCCGAGATCATATCGGTGCCTTGCTCACTCAAAGGGAGCGGCGCATCAGGGGGCCCAAAAACAATATCGCCGCCCATTCCTGCGGTCAGATTAATCACCACATCCGTTGCCGACTCGCGAATGCGCTCAACAACTTCTCGATAAAGGTGAACGGCTCTATCGGGCGCACCCGTTTCAGGATCTCGAACATGGCAATGGACCACAGCCGCACCGGCTTTCGCCGCCTCAATGGCTGAGTGAGCAATCTGCTCAGGGCTGCGAGGGACCTTGTCGCTGCGCTCTTGAGTACTGCCAGACCCGGTGACCGCAGCGGTAATGAAGACCTTCTTTCTCATTGCCAATGGCATACATTGCTCCCTTTCACAGTATTCAATGGCTTGATGGCCAGTAGGTTCGATCTCTGAAAATTGCGCCCAAAGCGCGGCGCACGCACCCTGCTAATGATCCGCCGCTGCGCGTCCACGATTCACGGCCCGAGCGGTTGATTGAACCTCATCGCGGTCAATATAAATGCCTTGTAAATGCCGTTTTCCCGAGCCTGAAAAGGCCTTGCGACCGTGCATCACGCGGCGGTTGTCAAAGCACATGATATCGCCAGGGCCCAATCGGAAAGTCAATTCAAAGCGCGCGTCGTCCGCTAATTGATGAAAGCGTCTGAGCGCCGCATAGGCACCCGCCACCTCGTTATCGGGCATGTCTGGAAATGCCCGAACCGGGTAAAAGGCCCGTATCGTTGGCATCCCCTCACCACCCAGCGTATCGATAATCGGCGCGGAGAATCGATGATCGATACCGGGGCCACGATTAAAAAATATCCAGCGACGCGTGCTGAGAATCTCATAGTCTTCAGGCCGGGTCGCCTTCAGCGCCTGCACAAGTGCCGCGCCATCAGTCAGCGTCGACTCGCCGCCATCGGCCTCATTAACGAGGCAATGTAAAAACTGAAAGCCAGGCGGCACCTCCCGAGTGGGCAAATCGGTATGTGGACCGAGGCGAAAACCGGTGTTCGCAGTGGTATTGGTTTTGGCATCACCGGCTAGCTCAATATCGGCTTTAACATCCCACAAAGCCCCAAAATTGCTGTCACGAACGGGTCCGATCCGGCCCGCAAGTTGGTTCAGAAAACCGGGTTCAGTCGGTGCCTGCTCCACCACACAAACACCATAACAAAGCAGATCATCGAGCATGTCTGCTAGTGCATTATCATCGTGCAATATCGGCCCTGCAGCGCGGCGAGGTGGGGAGCGTAACGAGTCGGCGGTCCAGATTTCGGGCTTAGGGAGCCAACTGTGGGGGTGATGCTGACCCTCGGCTATGTGCCTCAGCCAGCCCGAGTGGTAGAGGGTCTCCTGGCCGTCTGGCTGCCAAACAATACATAGATCGCCGGAGGGAGTTACTGATACCGACGCCATTTGCATCGCGTCAGAAAGCTCAGCAGGATCCATCAACCCTTCCCGGGTCGCCGGATCAATACCACCATAACCAAATGTGTTTTCCCGTAGCCAAAAACGATGGCAACTCAAACGCTTGTCATCGTGCCAGCGGAGCACAACCGTGTCGCCGGCCCACTCCGCAAGTGCAATGGGCTTCGCGAGATAATGGTAAAAATCGGGCGCTGGCGGTGGTGCAGCAACGTTGTGTTCACGCATAGCCCCTACCTCCTGTGGCTCAACATCTGGGCGCCATTTTGCCTCGAACGGCAAAGTAAACCGAACCGTAACCGACCGCTCGATCCGTAGCCGAAAGGTACCGGAACTCGGTGTGCGACGAAAGCGAAATTGCGCGCGAAATATGACGCACCTGATCTACTCTCATGGGATAACAGGGCCCGCCGCCATACAGTGCTATATTTAAAAACCCGCTTGCGATGGGGATTGATCTGACCCGCAGGCGCCCACTTCATCACACTGAGTCTCCGACCACGGATGAACCATGCGCTAACAGAGAAGACCATATGAATAAGCACATTACCGTAGCGGCGGCGCCCCTTTTAAGCTTGCTACTTTGGAGCCACCTAGTCGTCGCCCAACCAGATGCTGTGGCGCGTTATGCGGACAAAGCCGTCGCGCTCCTGGAGGATGCCATCAGCCGTGAAACAGTGCACGGCCAAGGCAATGTGCCTGCCTACGCTGAGTCACTGAGAGATGTTTTCTTGGCCGCCGGCTTTCCGGCGGCGTCGATCCGCATCATTCCTTACGGCGAGACCGCCTCACTGATCGTGCGCTACGCGGGAGATGGCAGCAGCGGCCGCCAACCGATTCTATTGTCTTCACATATGGATGTCGTACCTGCGAAAGCCGACGATTGGTTGCGTCACCCCTTTGAATTGCAGGAAGACGACACCTTTTTCTATGGACGGGGTGTACTGGATAACAAGTTTGACGTCTCCATCTTGACCACCCTCTTTGTCTGGCTCAAAGAATCAGGATTTATCCCCCATCGGGACTTAGTCATTGCGTTTACAGGGGATGAAGAGTCTTTTCAGGAAACGGTACAACAACTGATCGGTGAACATCGAGATCTCATTGATGCTGAGTATGCGCTGATCGTAGATGGGGGTGGCGGTGTCCTCAACGACGCCGGTAAGGCTATTCAGTTCCAAGTCGGCTTCGCAGAAAAAACTTACGCGACCTTTTCGATGACCGCCAAAAATCCCGGTGGCCACAGTTCTATGCCCCGTGCAGACAACGCCATCTACGATATAGCGCGGGCCATTCAACAACTGGAAGCCCACCAATTTCCCTTTGAAGCCAATGAGATCACGCTCACCTACTTTGAGCGCACAGCACCCTTACTGAACAATGACGTCGGCGAGGCGATGGCACGCCTCGTGATGGACCCTAATGATGTCGAGGCCATCACTATTCTGCGAGCACAGCCAGAATATATCGGCACACTCGGCACCACCTGTATTCCCACCATGCTCTCCGGGGGTCACGCCGAAAATGCGCTGCCGCGAGCCATCACGGCAACCGTCAACTGTCGTATTTTCCCGGGTCATACACCGGGAGATATTCTTCGTGAGCTGCAACTGATCGCAGATAATCCTCGTCTTGAATGGCAGGTCATCGGAGTGCCAGTGTCCAGCCCCGCTTCCGGCTTCAACCCTGAGATTATGGAAGCTATCGCAACCGCATTGGACCCCATACACCCGGGATTACCGATTGTTCCTGAAATGGGCTCAGGCACAACCGATGGCGCTTATTTTCGCGCAGCGGGAATCCCCAGCTACAGTCTCACGGGTATTTTTATCAATCCCAAAGACAGTTTTGCACATGGCCTCAATGAGCGAGTACCCAAAGCGTCTGTTGAAACATCGCTACGCTTTTGGAGAACCATGATCGATGAGCTGGCGGGCGACGCTAAAAGATAAAAATCGTTTGAATAACCATCACCGCCCGCTTCAAATCGGACGGCTGCCTTCTAGCACCACCGTTTCTAGGGCAATGTGTCCGGGAGGCTTACGGTCAATATTCTCGATATCCTGTAATGCGGTATGCCCGCTTTCCATTACGTCTCTTCGCACGACGTCAGTAAACCCTAAATCGTTGAAGACGTATTTGAGCGTTTTTTCGTCGTAGATAAACTCATGCCCCCATGCCCGTACAAACTTGTTGATCAGGTAAACATCTAGGTCGATGGGCGCATTGTTTGCTCGATCTTTGATTTCGTTAGCCAGAAAAAATTCTAGAAACTCCTGCTGAACCGCCTCTCGTGGCTGCGTCGATGACTCGTCGGCCCGGTACAAGTTAATCAGGAAAGCGAGATCGGGCGTTGCAATACGGATCACGCCACCCGGCTTCAACACCCGAAAACACTCTCTGAGCATCAACACGCCGCTGGGATACGAAATGTGCTCGATCACGTGCTCTGAAAAAACATAGTCGAACACACCCTCGGGAAATGGCAAAGGTGCCGTCACATCTAAGTGAAGGATGTCGCTTGTTCGAGGGTAAAAATCGGAATTCAACCATCCTGTTAAGTAGTTCCGACCACAACCTAATTGCAGCTTTTTAGGCCCAACCGTCTCGCTCAAATAATGATCGATCAGCTTGGCATCGCGGTTCACGCCCAGTTTCTCAGTGAGCGCCCTGCGCAAAAAGCTGCGTAATTTTTTCCTCATGCGTCTTCCATTACATTCGTCATTCACCTAGCGGAAAGGTGGAACCCTCGTGCACGCTGCAAACATCAAATCTGATAGGTGGGCGCTCTAAAAAACCAGCCGTCAGCGTCTGTGAATCATAGCGGCAGAGTTTCCTACCCTCAGCGTTTTCATCCTGTTCAGTTCAGCCACTCTGCACACATTGATTACGTTCTGATATCGATGGGAACGCGACGACTATACCGACTAAAAAATTCCCACACCATCTCCATACCCCAGTGGGGATTGGATGACGATACCTGAGGACAGGGTAGCTGCCGCGGAAAATCCTGCTGTTGAGCGGGTGCGACACAGTCAACGGGAATGGCAAGGTTACGTTGAGCCTGCCACTCATGACCTGCGGCAGGGTCGCCACAACTGACGACCTCGGCTCCCTCCTTTCGGCATTGCGTATGTGCCTCACAACGAAGATTGTGCGCTTTTGTTAGCGGCGTATACCATGTCACTGCAGGGCTATGGCATCCCATTGCCTCGGCCCAAATGCGTGTATTGTCGGCCGCAGAGGTATACATCCATCCATAGGGAGAAGGCTCACCATCGGAGGGGACCCCAGTGTCTAGGTCACCGTAATAGTGAAGCATCGGAAGGGCTTTGCGCGGTCCACAGGCGTGCCCCGGCGGCATCTGGTAAATCATGATCGCTACGGCTGCGAATCGATCCGGGTAATCGCACCCGAGCCGCTGCACCATGCTCCCGCCATTGCTGTTGCCTAGCAAATAAAGCCGATCTAAATCGGTCATTAGCGTCAGCTGCAGGTTATCCACAATACCCATTAAGAAACCGACATCATCTTCACAGGACGTCCAGTCACAAGCCTTACATTCCCCGCAGTCTGGGTAACAGGGATACGCGAGTCGATCAGACAAGCAATGTGATACCGAAGCAACAGGATAGTTGCTGGCCAAATCGTTCCAAGAGCTAATGAGCGCCTCCTCCTTTTGCCAGGCTGGCTCCGTATAGAATCCCGCTCCCTGCGGGTAGGCAATGATGTAATCATTCGCATTGGCATGCTGATTCAACGCATGCGCCGATGCGAACCCTGTCGCGGTTGAGCCATAGCCGTGCAGGGCTAAGACAACGGGTAAAGGGCGCTGCCCATAAGCGTCTGGCAGGTAGACAAAGAAAGGCCTCGCCTTCCCTCCAACGGAGATGGTTCTCCGTTGCATCACCCTCTGCGGGGGACCACCGAGAAAATCGGCAACGCGCTCAATCACTTGTTCTTGGTAGCATTCAGGATTGGGGCCAAAGTGACCACAGTCACCGGGAATCTCTACTACTTCAAATCCATAATCCTGAGCCAGTCTGATGTTGGGCTCGGGATTCACGGTCATATCGCGCTCAAACACGATAGCGAGCACCTTAGAGCGAGGCAGTGCTTTTAACTGAGCGGCAAAATCCGGGCGATCGCGACGAATATCATGCCCAGCGGTTGAGCGATTTTGACTCGCACGATCTAACAGCGCCGCCTCGGTATCAAAACGCGACATCCCTTCAAGCCAAGCGTCAAAGTGCTCCAGAGATTGCTCGCGATTAAGGTACTCGGGCGTCCAAAAAACCATACCGTCAATCGTTGCCAAGAGCGTCGCCTTTCGGCGTATGGCCTCAGGCGTATCATTCGGCAGCGTCAATACCTCCTGCCAGGCACGCCCTTTCAGTCGGTCATAGAAGGTATACCAGGGGGTGCCTTCAATGGGCACAAAGTACGTCGCAAAGTGCGGATACATCATGAGCCATTCGTAGGTCTGATAAGCGCCCATTGATGCACCGACTACTGCATGAAGATGTTTAACACCCAAAAAATCCACTAATAACCGATATTGCAGACTCACCTGATCTCGAATGGTGAAGTCAGGAAAAGGGGTTTGCGTGCTATTCGACGGCGATGAAGACGAGCCATTGCCGAGGGCGTTGACCGCGATCACAAAATAATCATCGGTGTCGACAATACCGTTTAACCCAAGATAATTAGACGCTGCCAGGCCTTGCGCATTGCCGTTGAGCCACGTCGGCATCAACACAATATTACTGAAGTCCTTTGCCAAGCGGCCGTATGTGCGGAAGGTGAGCTGACAATCATGAATGATGCCACCATTTTCTAAGGAACAGTCACCGAGATCGACGGTATGAAACAGCCCTTCGTGGCGGCTGGATAGCCAGTCGTTCAGGGTATCTGTCTTGCTCACAGCATGGGTGCTCAAGAATAAGAAAGCGAGTAGTGCTGCCCGAACCGGCTTCATCATAGTGTCACGACAACGCATCCCCGCACGCTCCCCTCTTCAATGATTTTATGAGCTCGCGCCATTTCTGAGAAGGGGAGTGTCTGGGCAATACGGTGTCGCAGCCCTCCCTCTGCTAATAGCGCCTGCGTATCCACAACAGCCTGCGCTTTCGCCGTCTCAGGCATGGCATAGACAATCACCATCCGCACCGTGAGATCCATAAACATCATGGTGCGAAACGGTAGGCTAGGCTCTGGCAGCACCGTACTTGAATAGGTGGCGATCGTCGCACTGGTGCGGAGACAGTCCAATAGTTCCGGCAAATTAGCGCCGAACTCGACATCGATCGCACGATCTATTTGAGAGCCACCCAACTGCTCAACTACCTGCCGTCCCCAGCCAGGCTCACGATGATTCACAACCTGCTCTGCCCCAGCCTCACGGCAAGCCAGCGCGTCAGCCTCATTACTGGCTGTCGCGACAACGCGCGCCCCGGCACGCTGCGCCCACTGAATGGCATAGTACCCAACACGACCAGCACCGCCCGTCACGAGTACCCACTGATCAGAGACATCGCCGTCGGCGAAGACACAGCGGTGCGCCGTTAACATAGGGATGCCTACACATGCACCCACGTCGAAGGCAGTATTATCGGGCAGGCTTGGCGCACGTAAGGCGTCGATCGCCACGTATTCTGCTGCCGTACCGTGTAAACGATCGTACTGTGCTTGATACACAAAGACGCGCTCGCCTACCCGGGAAGCTGGCACCCCGCTGCCGATGGCCTCAATCACACCTGCCCCGTCACTGTGTGGAATAACCGGTCCATTATCGAGGAGGTTGGGGAAACCGCCGGCACGCTTTTTGACATCAGACGGGTTCACCCCAGTCGTATGCAGCTTCACTAAGACCTCGCCTGGCCCCGGGGCAGGCGTAGGCCAGTCACTCACTTTAAGCACCTGATTTGCCGGACCAAAGTCCGAGAACGAGATCGCTTTCATTGCATCACACTCCTAACCTATGGGTGACTTTGTCAATCGAGACATCATGGCCGAATGCGGGGGTAGCTGACTGCGGCGATGGTACGACGTTATCGCAAAAACCGATGCTATCCGATGTTACCCGCTGCCAAACGGCGCAAGATGCATCTCTCAAGCCTAGGGATCTAACCAATTGGCCAAGGTCTCGGTGTGCCCATCAATACCTATCGTCTGACCTGAGATCATTTGGCCACCAGGTCCCACCAGGAAGCAAACCATGGCCGCAATATCCTCAGCACTCGCAAACGCACGCAAAGAACTCTGGCGTTGATAAATTGTCCGTATCGCTTCAGGCTCCA
>CAJQKG010000281.1 GCA_905478845.1 uncultured Luminiphilus sp. | reverse complement strand
CTACTATTGCAAACCCGCACGCCACTCATCGCGCTGATCTCCCGCTGAATGATCTTCCGCTGTACGTGCAACGAATACCTCAGCCCCTAACACAAACAGCGCTGCCCGTAGCAAGACCTGCTGCTGTGCACCCAGCACCAAACCCAACACCGCACCCAACAACACATGAAAACCCCACCCGCTCCGAGTGGACACTGCCACTTTTCGAACAGAGACGCCAACTGCCTCGACCAGACGTACCCGCTTCGTTGTCCATCGCGATCACCAACAAGGCGCCTCACGAGCTGTCGCGCAGTACCTTGACCGTTATCGATCTATTGCTGAGCGGTGATCTGCTGCGATTACGCTCAGAAGAAGTGGCCGATACCTTGCACATCAGTCCCACCACATTACGCCGCCGGCTGCGAGCCGATGGAACGCACTACCAAAGTATTCTCGATCACATTCGTCGGCATCGCTGCACGCTACAGCTCGAAAAACGGTGGCTACCGGGCAAGTGCGTCGCGTGGGAGTTAGGGTATGCAGAGGTGAACAGTTTTTACCGCGCATTCCGTCGCTGGACAGGGCATAACTACAGCGATCTGAAGCGGCTCTACCTCTAGCCCCCAGCCGATCAATCGTCGGTTCGTGCTGCGAAGTACCCTAAACGATCATAGACCCAATATCCGACCCACTCGTGAATAGCACGGGTAGATCGGCTCAGTCGCTCTACCGTCGGCAGCCAGCCGGGCACTGGCCCAATCCGCAGCGGCGTTTGGTGATCCGTTGCCACCGCTGTCACAGCAAAGCCCTGCGCCACAAAGACCGCCGATGCGCGACGCATATGGCTGGCGCTAGTCACCAACAAAATGTGTTGTATATCGCGCTGATGCAATAACGCGTAGGTTTGCTGCCCGTTCTCTCGGGTGGTTCGACTTTCCGATTCTTGCACCAAGGCATCACGAGGAAGTCCGATGGACACGAGCTTTTCGGCCATCAGATGAGAGCCAGGTAACTCCCCCTCAACTCGCGTTCCACCCGAGAGCACCAGCAGCGGCGCCTTATCGGCAAGATACAATGCGGCGGCGCGCCACAAGCGATCGGCGGCGTCATTGAGGTCGCCGTCCCGCCCAAAGCGAGTTTCACCATTGATCGCGCCACCCAAAACCACGATGGCCTCTGCCTGCGGTAATTCTTCATCAGTAAACGCGGGGTAAGCCGCCTCGAGTGGCGTCATCAGTGTGGTCGCACCCCACTCTGTTGAGCAGCAGTAGAGCCACAGCACCGCGATCAACGTGAGCAAACTGGCGCGGGTACTGCCTCCGCGCCGGCGCAATAGTGCGGCCAAAACGAGACACAATAAACTGAAAGAAAGCGGATAAATCAGGAGCGTGGCGATTTTACTCAGCAGTAACACAGGTCACTCACCAAAGGGGTGCCGCAAGACGATTGTCTCTTCACGATCAGGTCCCGTCGAAATAATATCGATGGGCGCACCCACGAGCTCCTCAAGACGAGCAATATAAGCCTTCGCCGCGTCGGGCAGTGCATCGAGCGATTTGAGACCCACCGTCGAGTCGCTCCAGCCTGGCACCGTCTCATACACCGGCGTCACGTTTTCGTAGTCGATCGCATCAATCGGGTTGGCGACTGGCTCTCCCGCTTCGTTGGCGTAACCAACACAGATCGCTATTTCATCGAGCCCGTCGAGCACATCCAGCTTCGTTAAACACAGGCCTGATAAGGAGTTAATGTTGACTGCTGTGCGCACGGCAACCGCATCAAACCAACCACATCGGCGGGCCCGACCTGTCGTAGCACCAAATTCATGCCCGCGCTCTGCCAGCCGAGCGCCTGTGTCATCAAATAGCTCTGTTGGGAACGGACCCGCACCCACGCGAGTGGTATACGCTTTGGTGATGCCTAATACGTAATCCAGATACAGCGGTCCAAAACCAGACCCGGTGGCGGTACCCCCGGCCGTGGTATTAGAACTCGTCACATAGGGATACGTGCCATGATCGATATCGAGCAACGATCCTTGGGCACCTTCGAATAGCAAACGCGCGCCCTGTGCACGGTATTCGTGTAAGAGCGCAGTCACGTCTGCCATCATGGGCAGTAACCGCTCTCCGTGTGCCAGCGCTTCGTCTAAAACGGCCGGCAACGCTAATGTTTTAACGCCGTAATAATGTGCCAGTACATGATTGTGGTAATCCAGTACTTCTTCCAAAACGCTCGCAAAACGAACGGGGTCGCGCAGATCCCCTACGCGCAGTGCTCGGCGAGCGGCCTTATCTTCGTAACAAGGGCCAATGCCGCGACCCGTCGTGCCGATTTTTTGATCTCCACGTCGCGCTTCACGGGCCTGATCAAGGGCAACGTGATAAGGCAGAATCAAAGGGCACGCTGCCGAAATCTTCAATCGATCGCGCACGGGAATACCACTCGCCTCGAGGGCATCCACTTCTTTCAACAACGCTTCAGGTGAGAGCACCACACCATTGCCAATAAGACACTGCACCTTGGATCGTAAGACACCCGATGGGATCAAGTGTAAGACGGTTTTTTCGCCATCGATCACCAGGGTATGGCCGGCGTTATGACCACCTTGAAAACGCACCACTGCGTCCACCTGCTCAGTGAGCAGATCCACTATTTTCCCCTTGCCCTCGTCACCCCACTGAGTACCGAGTATCACCACGTTGTGGCTCATTCAGACACCTCATTGGCGGCCACGATGACCCACTCGCCTGCTTGATTTACCAACGACTCCACCCCGGTCAGTTCCTTATTCGATTCCAGATCAACCACAACGATGCGCCCCTCTGCTCGCAAGGCCGTAATCTTCGCAAGTAACGTGGGATCCTCTGATCGCGGCGCCACAATGGGAGCCTGCTCAGGAAGGGGCGGCGCGATCGCGTCCACCAATGTTTTCAAATCAATGGCAAACCCGGTGGCGGGTCGATCCCGCCCAAACACGGCACCAATATTGTCGTAGCGGCCACCCTTGGCAACCGATGACCCCAACCCCGCTAGGTACACCGCAAACACCAGCCCGGTGTGATAACGGAAGCCGCGCAATTCGGTGAGATCCACGTAAATCGATACCGCAGGGCAAACCTGTCGCACCCGCGTTAATACGGTTTCTAAATCGTGAAGCGCCGCGAGAATCACGGGGTTATCCGGAAACATGGCGCGCGCCGTATCGATGATGTCTGCCGCACCGTGCAGACTGGCTAGTTGGGTCAGCTTGGTGGCGACCTCGGGTGCCAGCTGCGCTGCCAGCCGCTCGATATCGGGCGCCGACTTTCGCTGCAGCGCGTCGAATATTTGCTGCTCTATGTCTGCTTCTAACGCCAAGTCGGAAAACAACGCGTCGTAAATACCGATATGACCGATATCCAGCGTCAGCGGAGACTGGACCTGCGCGTGCTCGAGGGTCGATAACAACAGCGTGATGATCTCGATATCAGCATCAATCGATGCGCTACCAAACAACTCAGCACCTAACTGAATGGGCGCTCTGCCTCCTGTGACGGCCTGCGGCATACTCTGCAAGGTCGAACCGACGTAGCATAGGCGCGTCACGCCGTCCTCACCTAAACTGTGCGCGTCCATCCTCGCCACTTGCGGCGTGATATCCGCCCGCACGCCCAGCATACGCCCGCTCATCCGGTCACTAAATTTACACGTTACGAGATCCAGATCGGCGCCAAGGCCGACTAACAGCGAGTCAGTGAATTCAACTAGTGGAGGGACCACGTACCGATATCCCCAGGTCTCGCAATGATCTAGCAGACTGCGACGCAAGGCTTCTAACCGACCGGCCCGTTCGGGCAACAACTCGTCGATACCCTCTGGCAGTAGCCAGCGATTTTCGTTGCTCATTGTGGAATTCCGTCAGGGCGTGACTGTTGATATCTCTCGGTAAAAGGATATCACAGCGAGATGCGGCTGAGTGGGGGGCGCGTCGCGCCCCCCATTATTCACATCCTATTTACTCGCCAGCCTGCGGATTACGAAGGTACTGGAAAAACTGGCTATCAGGCTGCAACAACATCACGTCACCGCCAGAGCCGAAGGTCGCTCGATACGCTTGCAGACTGCGCACGAATGAGTAGAACTCCTTGTCCTGATTGAAGGCGTCGGCATAAATGCGCGTTGCCTCAGCATCACCATTACCGCGAATAATCTCAGCATCGCGAAACGCATTGGCCTCAATCACAGTGACCTCGCGATCGGCGGCAGCACGAATCCCTTCCGCCAATTCCTTGCCCTCGGACCTTAGCTCACGCGCTTCTTTTTCTCGCTCTGCGTTCATCCGTCGATAAACCGACTCTGACACATCGGGGGGCAAATCAATCTTTTTGACCCGTACATCGATCACTTCGACACCTAGCTCTTCGTTAGCCACTTCGTTGAGCTGCGCGGCAATCGCTAGCATCAGTTCATCACGCTGGCCCGATACCACTTCTTGAACCGTGCGGACCGCTACTTGGTTACGCAATCCATCGTTAATGCGCTGCGCCAAAAGCCCTGCAGCTCGGTTCTCTTCGCCGTTCGTTGCCGTGTAGTACTTTGCGGTATCCGTGACTCGGAACTTCGCGTAAGAGTCGACAATGAGTGCTTTTTTCTCTTGAGTGAAAAATCGCTCAGGGCTGCTATCCACCGTCAAGATACGACCGTCGAACTTTCGCACATTGTTCACAAAAGGTATTTTTATGTGCAAACCGGGCAACAGATTGGGGTCCACCACCTCACCAAACTTGAGTAATACACCGCGCTCTGTCTCACGAATTACGTAGATGCTGTTTGACAGTGTGACCAGCACAATCGCCACCAATAGTCCTGCAAGAGTTTGTTTACTCATGATTAACGCCCTCCTCGTCGTGTCGCAGCAGCATCGAGATCACGACGCAATTGCTCAGTCACCTGATCGGAAATTTCGCGCAGATCGCGCTCAGTCACACCATTACGTGATGAGGCACTGCGCGATTGACCCGCATTTGGCACCATCTTATCGAGCGGCAGGTACAACACGTTGTTCCCCCCATCGACATCCACCATCACTTTATTGGTGTTCGCGAGCACCTCCTGCATGGTGTCCAGATAGAGCCGCTCCCGAGTCACCGCGGGAGCCTTCCGATATTCTGTCAGGAGTTGATCAAAACGCTGCGCTTCACCATCTGCCCGCGCGATGACTTGATCACGGTAGGCATTGGACTCTTCGAGCACACGCTGCGCGCCACCCCGAGCCTCGGGCACAATGCCGTTTGCGTAGGACTGCGCTTCATTTTTTACCCGCTCTTCGTCTTCCCGCGCTTTGATGACGTCATCGAACGCGCCCTGCACTTGAGCGGGCGGCTTGGACTCGTCGATGTTGATCTTCGACACTAATATGCCTGTCGCATAATCATTGAGGTACTGCTGCAATCGGTCGCGCACGTCAAAGCCGATGGCGGCACGACCCTCCGTGAGCGCTAAGTCCATCGTAGTGCCGCCGACGACATGGCGCAGAGCACTTTGGGCCGCGTGCTGCAGCGAGACCTCTGGATCACGCACCTGCAGTACAAAGTCCCTAGGATTATCAATCACGTACTGCACCGACATACTGACTTCGACAATATTTTCATCTTGCGTCAACATCACTTCACGCAACCCAGAGGCACGCACCTTCGTGGTGTTTACCGTGATCACCTCATCGATAAGCGGCGGATTCCATTGGAGACCCGGCGTCAGCGTTGAGTGGTACTCGCCAAATCGGAGAACAACCGCACGCTCCTGCTCGTCTAACTGATACACCCCCATCAGCGCCCAGACCAGCAACGCACCACCAAAGACCACGCTGAGTAAACCGCCGGACAGCCCCCCTTTGGCGGGCCCCTTGCCGTTACTGCCGCCACGACCGCCACCAAACAGGCTGGCAAACTGCTGCTGCAACTTTTTAAAGGCTTCATCCAGATCAGGTGGCCCTTGATTGCCGCCGCCCCAAGGGTCGCGAGGGCCTTTGTTACCGCCGCCAGGTTCATTCCATGACATAAGTCGATTCCTCTTTAACGAATACACAGTCTAACAAAACCCAGCAGTGGATCGGAGCTTTTGATGACCAACAAAGCACAATACCGTCTTACCACCTTAAGACGCCCCTTAAACGTTGAGGCGGCGCCAATCTGAGAGGGGCAGACGGACGTGCATTGTGCTGCTGCCATCTGCTTGCCATTCTTCTTTAGAGACCGCACCCAGTTCATACAACGCCGATCTCAGGCGTGCCCGACTGGGATCTAACGCAATTTCCTGATCAAACATCGCCACGGCCAAACGCTCGCGAATCGCCTCCAGTAACAACTCCATCCCCTCACCGGTCGCCGCCGAGCAATACACTGCCATCGGCGTACCTGTCTCATTCCGCTCGATCCGCGGCGGCTGCTCCACCAAATCCAGTTTATTGAATACCACCAGCTGGGGCAGTGTATCGGCCTCAATGTCACCCAAGACCGTCTCGACATCCTCCATCAAAACATCTCGATTAGGCGCGGCGACGTCGACCACATGCAGCAAAAGATCGGCGTTAGCTGTTTCCTCGAGAGTCGCCTTAAAAGCCTCCACGAGCATCGTCGGTAAATCAGAAATAAAACCCACGGTATCGGCGAACAGCACTGGGCCAAACTGTTCGATATCCACCCTTGCCAGCGTGGGATCGAGGGTGGCAAACAATTTATTCGCGGCATAAACCCGCGAGGCGGTCACACGATTAAAAAGGGTGGATTTGCCCGCATTGGTGTACCCGACCAAGGAGAGGATGGGTAACTCGGCGCGTCGCCGCGCACGGCGGCTCTGTTCGCGCTGGTTACGCACCCGCTGCAGACGTGCCTGAATGGACTTGATCCGGGCGCGTAATAAGCGCCGATCGGTTTCCAGCTGGGTTTCACCCGGGCCGCGCAGTCCTATGCCCCCCTTTTGCCGTTCGAGGTGAGTCCAGCCTCGGACTAGGCGAGTGCTCATATGGGTCAGCTGGGCCAGCTCGACCTGCAACTTGCCTTCGTGAGTGCGCGCCCGTTGCGCGAAGATATCGAGAATCAGCCCCGTGCGCGCCAACACTCTGCAAGCGAGCACTTGCTCAAGGTTACGCTCCTGACTGGGACTCAACGCGTGATTAAAAATCACCAGTTCGGCTTCGTGCTCGCGGCACTTGTCGGCGATTTCGGCTAATTTTCCCTCGCCCACAAAGGTTCTCGCGTGCGGTACACGACGCGACCCAGACAGTGTAGCCACTGGATTTCCGCCCGCAGACACGACCAACTCTTCAAATTCGACGAGGCTTAAATCCCGCTCAGCACCCTCTAATTGGAGCTGAACCAGCACCGCACGCTCACCGCCTTGGTGACGCTCGAAGAACATCGTTAGCTGTCACGTCCCGAGCGGAACGCCGCGCAATCACTCCTCAGCAGAGGGCTCTTCGTCCGCGGCCGGCAAGCGAATATTCCGCGCTGGCACCACTGTGGAGATCGCGTGCTTGTACACCATCTGCGAGACCGTATTTTTTAACAATACGACGAACTGATCGAAAGACTCAATCTGGCCCTGTAGCTTGATGCCATTGACCAAATAAATCGAAACGGGGACTCTTTCCTTGCGTAATGCATTCAGATAAGGGTCTTGTAGGGTATGCCCTTTTGACATGGGAACTCCTTGTTATACCAACCAAAGTGGTGCGCTCTTCACGAAAAGCGCGTTACGGCCGCCAATACTGTGGCGACAAAATCCCCTCCGAAGCGGGGCGGCGCATTCTACTACGATCTCGGTGTCATCTAAAAGTTCCGCGCCACTTTATTAATACCCGTTAGCCAGTTTTCTCCGTTTCCATCAGCCGTATCGACCGCATCTGGCGCTGACGAGGACGAGCCTACAGCCTCCGTTTTCACAATTTGGCCTGATGCGTCGGTCAGCAGCCAAGAAAGATCTGGCCAACTTCGCAACCAAGTCAGCTGCCGCTTAGCGAGTTGGCGCGTTGCAGCCAATATTTTCTCGCGACACTCGTCGAGGGTGATCTCATGGTTTAAGTAGGCCCAGACCTGCCGATACCCCACAGCCCGCATGGAGGGCAAATCCGTGTGCAGATCACCACGCTGATGCAGCGCTTGCACCTCTGCCACCAGTCCCCCCGCAAACATCGTATCGAGCCGGTCTGCAATGCGGGCATGCAGCGTGCCACGCTCCTCGGGGCACAAAGCGATACAGTCATAGTCAGCCGCATCGGCCGCCGTCTCACCACGCTGCCATTCGCTCAGTGCCACCCCCGTGCCGCGAAAGACCTCTAGCGCTCTGCCAATACGTTGGCTGTGGTTGGGGTGAATCTGCGCTGCTATCGTGGGGTCAACGTCAATCAGTTGCTCATGCAGTGCCGGCCATCCACTCGTTTTTGCCTCGGTTTCTATGGTCGCACGGATCTCAGAATCGATTGCCGGAATCGGGTCGAACCCCTGCACCAAAGCACGGAAATACAACATGCTCCCGCCGACTAAAATGGGTTTACGCCCGCGCGCCCTGATGTCCGCAATACTCGCTTTGGCGTCGCGGGCAAAATCAGCGGCGGTGTAGACATCAGCAGGATCACGAATATGGACCAGATGATGGGGATAGTCGGGTTTGGCAGCGCCAATGGACAATCCGCGATACACCAACGCCGAATCCACACTGATCAGCTCTCCACCCACTTCCTCGGCGAGCGCCTCAGCGAGTGCGGATTTCCCTGCGGCGGTGGGTCCCATCAGGGCCAATACTTTTTCCGTCATGATCAGCGGCCGCGCAGAAACAGCCTATCCAGATCAACCATGCCCTGTTGCACCCACGTTGGGCGGCCATGATTGCACTGACCCGAACGCTCGGTCTCTTCCATATCGCGCAACAAAGCATTCATTTCCGGTATCGATAAGCGACGATTAGCGCGCACCGAACCATGACACGCCATGGTCGACAACAAGGCATCTAACGAACTGGCGATTCGATCGCTGGTACCAAACATCAGTAAGTCGGACAGCACGTCTCGCACTAAGGCCTCCGCGTCACCGTTAATCAACGCGGCGGGGACCTCACGAATAATTACCGACTCTTCACCGGATGCATCGAGCAATAACCCCAGAGCGGCCAGCTCGTCACTCTGTTCCATGGCAATGGCTGCTTCTCGGTTTGACACCGCAAGGGTTTGTGGAACGAGCAGGGGTTGCCCGGTAATTCCGCTGCTATCGCGCGCCTGCTTGAGTCGCTCATAAGTAATGCGCTCATGGGCAGCATGCATGTCGACCACCACCAATCCATGCTCATTTTCAGCGAGAATATACACACCGTGTAACTGGGCTATGGCGAAGCCCAAAGGGGGAATATCGGCCGGTTCTCCGGAAAACTCCGGTTGCGGACTTGAAGAGGGCTGCGACACGCTGCCTCGCCAGCCTTGTGCGGCAGGTCGGTAGATACCCGCACCAACACCGTCCGCCGCAAGGCCCTGAGACCGATCGTGAGGGAACTCAGACAAACCACTGGTCGACGAGAGACCGCCGACGGGCAATCCCATACTAGATTGATGCGGTGCTAGCTCGCTTGCGGTGATCTCACTGGTGGCAACCGACTGACCGGGTCGCACATCCGCGAGCGCACGTGACAGGGTGCCAAAAAGAAAATCGTGCACGGCGCGGCTGTTGCGAAACCGCACCTCATGTTTGGTTGGATGAACATTGACATCGACGCCTGCAGGATCCACCTCCAAAAACAAAACAAAGGCGGGATGGCGGCCATGAAACAGCACATCTCGATAGGCCTGTCGGATAGCGTGAGACACCAGCTTGTCGCGAATCACGCGGCCGTTCACAAAAAAGTATTGCAGATCGGCCTGGCTTCTAGAGAAAGTCGGCTCGGCGACCCAGCCCCACAACCGCAAGTCACCCGCGTCGCGCTGAATGGGCACCGTGTGCTCTGCAAAGTCCGCCCCACAAATTTGCGCGACACGGCGTGCACGCTGTGCATCATCCTCAGCAGCAGCCAGTTGCAGTGTCTGCTTGCCATTATGACGCAGCGTAAACGAGACATCGGGTCGCGATAACGCCTGACGCTTGACCACCTCATAGACATGGCCGTACTCGGTTTTATCCGTGCGCAAAAATTTGCGGCGCGCTGGCGTGTTATAAAAAAGATCCCTGACTTCGAGCGTCGTGCCCCTAGGATGTGGCGCAGGACGCACCGTCACCGCCATATCCCGGCCCTCGCTAAGTGCCTGATGACCGAAAGAGGAATCATCGTCTTGATTCGCCGTGAGGAGTAACCGCGAAACCGAGGCAATAGAGGCCAGTGCCTCACCGCGAAACCCCAACGAAGCGACCGCTTCTAGATCTTCAATAGAGTGGATTTTGCTCGTAGCATGTCGCGCCAACGACAAAGCTAAATCAGATTCTGCAATGCCCTGTCCATCATCGCGCACTCGCAATAACCGGACACCACCCGCCTCAACGTCAACTTCGACACGCTTGGCACCCGCGTCGAGGCTATTCTCTATGGCCTCTTTGATCACCGATGCCGGCCGCTCCACCACTTCGCCGGCGGCAATTTGGTTCGCGAGTCGCGGTTCAAGAATACGGATCGAAACCACTACGGCGCCTCCGGTATCACTAAGGTTTGCCCAACGTAGATCACATCACGACTTAACCCGTTGGTCGACTTAATCTCGGCAACGGACACCCCAAATTGTTCGGCAATCTGCGAGAGCGTATCACCGGCTGCAATCGTCACTTCTCGCCCTCCTTGCTCTCGCTGCCAAGCCAACAGCGTACCCGGTGGCGGCTGCCGCGCAAACCAGCTCTGTATGCCACGACGAATCGCTCGCGCCATTTTATCCTGATAAGCCGGTGTCGCGAGTCGTTGGGCTTCCTGCGGGTTAGAGATGAAACCAGTCTCTATTAATAACGACGGGACATCGGGCGACTTCAGTACCGCAAAGCCGGCTTGCTCGACCTGCTGCTTATGCAAGCGCGCAACTCCCTCTATCTGCTCCAAAATTAACCGGCCCAAGTTCAGACTGGTCGTCAGCGTGCCCGTCATCGAGAGGTCTGCTAATACCCCTGCGAGCATGGGATCCATCTCTCCCAATTGCACGCCGCCGACCCGATCTGCCTCATTTTCAGTATCGGCGAGGTATTGCGCCGTGGTCGAGCTAGCCCCGCGGGTCGACAACCGGTAG
>CAJQKG010000280.1 GCA_905478845.1 uncultured Luminiphilus sp. | reverse complement strand
TATTGAGGTCTGCAGAAAATACCGTCTGACCCGACCCAGGAAAGTGACCGTGGGCATCGATAAACCCGGGCAAAACAGTGCGCCCCCTTAGGTCGACGACCACCGTATTATCACCTGCCAACGCCAACATCTCTTCAGACGAGCCGACCGATTCGATCAGGCCCTCGCGCAGACTCACGGCTTCGGATACCGTGCCAGCGGCATCCATTGTGAGCACGTTACCGTTGACATAAATTTCGTGCTCGGGCGCAGAGGGAGGCCGGGTGGCAATTGCCGCAAGCACTACTAAACCGCCCAAAAAAGCCAATAATATCAATAAGGTTACACGCCAATTCATAAGTACTCTCGAATGATTAAGTTATCGGACTCGGCTCGCTCAGCGGCGCCGCTGTAGGATTAGTAATGGGGCGGGGGCGGCTCAGGCGACCCGTCTGCTACCGCCTCTAAGCGAGCACCCTGCTCACCTAATCGCTCGCGCAAGACATCCACTGTCTGTTCCAGCTTCAAGATTGCTCGTTGCTGCTGCGACAATGCCTGATCCAACGTCTGAACCGCATCCTCTAAAAAGGCGAGTTGCGCTTCTAACTGAGCGGTATCACTCATAATCCACTTCCATCGCTACTTTGTCTCAATGCTACTATAACCCCGTCACTGACTGCCGGAGCAACCTCTTGGCTTCATCTCGCAGCACCACAGCGGTATACCGTACAGACGGCGGCAAGCTGTGCCCACAATGCCAACGGCCCGTCACCGGCTGCGTGTGCAAAGCGAATCGTCCTGCATCCGTGGGCGATGGCATCGTTCGCATACGGCTCGAAAAAAAGGGACGAGGCGGTAAATGGGTCACCGTCATCGAAGGTATTCCAGAGCACCCCGATCGCTTGAAAACATTGTCCAAACAACTCAAACAGCAGTGCGGCGTTGGGGGCGGCGTAAAAGATCTCAACCTTGAAATACAAGGAGACCAGCGCGTCCCCTGCCAACAAAAGCTGCAAGCATTAGGCTATGTCGTGAAGCTATCTGGCGGCTGAGCCGGTCATTTGCAACAACGTTTTTTGCCCCGTCTTTCTGGCCCCGTAGTCGGCCACTGCGCTCGTTGATAAGGATTCCTGCAAGCTTAATCGGGAGGAGTAATGACTTATAAACGTGCTATCAATCTCCTCCACCACACGCTGCCGCATCCGAGCGACCCGATCAGGTCCCGCGCGATTCATAAAAGGCGTTAACAACCAGCCACTGACCGACCATACCCAGCCATAACCCCGGGTTAATTCAGTCGCACCAATGTCTAACTGTCCGTAGATGTAGGCCTGCTTGACCTCTTCAGATCCATAGCGCGACCACGGCCCGGTCTGCGCTGCCGCGATCTCCATCGCCGTTAAAATACGGTTTACCAACCGACCTCCACCTATCGCGTCGAAAGCGACGGTGGCCCCGGTTGCTTTTAGCGCCTCGATCAACTCCTGCATGAACTGCTCCGACTGAGTGTTCAATACCCACTCAGCCCCCATATCTCGCAACAAGGCAACTTGCGCTTCAGAACGAACAATATTGACGAGGGGGATCTGATCCGCCTGACAAAGCCGCACCAGCATTTGACCTAAATTGGAGGCTGCAGCGGTGTGCACCAACGCATTATGACCCTCCCTATCACGTGTTTCGAGAAAACCCAGCGCCGTCATGGGATTCACAAAGCATGATGCAGCCTGCTCAGCGCTGATCGTATCGGGAAACGCAATGCATTGGCTGGCCGGCAAACAGCGATAAGCCGCGTACATTTCGCCACCAAACATGCCCACTCGCTGACCGAGCAATGCTTGCGCTGCCTCACCGTCGCCCGCGGCAACGACCCGCCCACTCCCTTCATTGCCGACTGCCATCCAATGACCCACACGCGGCGCCATTGCCCTCATTGCGGCTGCGGGTACATCGAGCAATACCGCTGGCTGCCCATTTCGCTCCACCTCACGCGCACTCGATAGATCTGCCGCACCAAACATCAAGCCCAGATCAGAGGGGTTAATGGGCGCTGCTTCAACCGCCACCAACACCTCTTCCGGACCAGGATCCGGAAGAGTGATCTCGACTAATGCACATTCCACGGTGGCATTTTCGTGCACACAGGATTGCATCTGTAACGCTTTCATTTTTTCTCCTCGATAGCAAAATCTGACTCAATAGTGCGCCGCACGCTCAGACTGGGATAACAACGACGCCGCCATCCCATTTTGTGTGCGATAAATAACAGTGTAAGCGAGCACCGCTTGCACGTATTCGCGTGTCTCACCAAAGGGCAGCGAATCCACCCATTGATCAATTGGCAACTCACCAGAGGACCAACGTGCGACCCGGCTCGGCCCGGCGTTATAGGCCGCTAGCGATTTCACGCGGTTACGCTCGTACCGCTGCATCAGTTCTCGATAGTAAGTCGCGCCTAACAGGATGTTTATATCGGCTTCATATAACGACGCATCGCCGCGATACCGATGATTGTGCTTTGCCGCCATACTCCGCGCTGTCGATGGCATTAACTGCATCAGCCCCCTGGCGCCGACTTTGGATCGCGCGAGCGGATACAATCCACTTTCCCGGCGGGCGATGGCAATCAGCTCGTTCGCATCCAGCTGTTGAAGCGCTCCTATGTGTTGAAACTCGTCCCAGTGAACAGTGGGAAAACGCAGGTCCAATCGATCCCAAATCGCACCTGAATTAGCGGCATCTATGGCAAGATCAAACCAGTTTTGCTCAATCGCGATATCCCCTAAGCGCTCACGATCAACGGCTGATACCTGATTCAGCGTGTGGCGCCATTGTTCTTTCGCCAGTCTTTGCTCATTGAGTACCAATAGCTCCTGCACTCTTCCCACACCCAGCCAAATGGCTTGGCTCTGGGGTCTTTCGAGACCCGGGGGCGTTCGCGCGTTGAGCTGATAAGAAGAACCCAAATAATCGGCCGCTAAAAAGCCATGAAAGCTTCTGCTTTGCGAAAGCGCCTGCCACAGTCCTGCAGTTGACCCTAAGCCCAGCTGATCACGACTGCGTGCGTCCCAATAACGCCATCGATCTTGTTCTCGCGCAGATCCAGACAGCCAGCTCAAGCCGCGCTGGATAGCGGCCCATTCACTCTGTGCAATCTGCTTGCGCAGCCAAATCAGCGTTAACTCGTCATCACGCAGTCGCTCAATCTGGGTGTCGACCCAGCGCTCAGGTGCGGGCGTTCGCTCAGCGAACAGGCTATGGCGCACAATCGACGCTCTCATCAGGTCGGACTGATCAGTGGATAGGCGATGCATCTGAGTCAATGCCGTCATCGCCTGATAGCCTCTATTGGGATTCAACTGCGCTAAGCGAACCACGCCATAGGCAACAATATCGCCATGCCGCTTAGTATCGGGGTAGCGCCTTCCCTCGACGCGGGAAGGCCGACGATATACCGCCCCTAATTCATCGAGATCTCGCTGCAATGCGTCGCCAGCAAAACGTTTTAGATAGCGAATAAGGCGTCCATTCTTCGCCTGAAAGGCCTTGAGCGCGCGCGACCAAATCAGCGCGTCGTCAGGCCCGCTATTGGCCATCCACCGAGCGAATAACGGATCGCAGGCATCGTCTTGTGAAAAGCCCACATTCCATAGCGACGCTGCTCCCTCAAAAGCCATTGCCTGATCGCCAGTAGCCAACAGGGCCCGATAGTAGTGGCATTGCAGCTCCACCATCGCAGGGGGTGCGTCAAGCACACCCAAAAAAGCGCGCCAGCGACGATCTTGGGCCTTGTGCCGCAGATACGCGACCATCAGTCTGCTCGCGAGCGGTGTGCCCTGTGCACGAGCCATAAAAGCCCTCGCCTCCGCAGGTGTCATATCGTGGAGGAGTCCCAAGTTGGTCGAAAAATCGAGATCAATCCTGAGCGGATAGCTCGCTAAGGCCGCGCGTATGTCGCGATAACGATTGCCTGCACCAGAATCAAGCTCTGCCAATGCATCCTGGTAAAGCGCCCGCTCTTCAGACCATTGATCAATAGAGGGTAACGGGAACGCTTCATTGCCTACCGCTGCTGAGCAACACAGCCACCCAAGAAAGACAGCCCCGCTCAGGAAGCGAAGCGCCTCCATAAGCCTCCTAATAATCGTGTGATACAACCTAAACACCCTATAAAAATGCAATACAAGTCTCCGCTTTTCAATCACAAAGCGGTAGGATTTCGATCCTCTGAGCGCTGGACGCCTATCCATGGAATCGACAACCGTTAAATTAACAGAATATAGCCACGGTGCGGGCTGTGGTTGCAAAATTGCGCCCGACGTACTGTCACGGATCCTCGCAGGAGAACCCGCGGAAAAGATGCGCGATGCCTTTCCAGAGTTACTGGTGGGGCACCATTCACGGGATGATGCGGCCGCTGTGGAACTGCCTGATGGTCAAGTCATCCTATCAACCACCGATTTCTTTATGCCCGTGGTTGACGACCCCTATGACTTCGGCCGCATCGCGGCAACCAATGCGATCTCTGATATTTACGCCATGGGCGGCAGGCCATTGGTAGCTGTCGCTATTCTTGGCTGGCCAGTCAATGTTTTGGACCCCGCTATCGCCAACCTTGTCATTCGTGGCGGTCGTGATGCCTGTAGCGCACTGGGCTTCGCGCTGGCTGGTGGACACAGCATTGATGCGCCTGAGCCCATTTTTGGATTAGCCGTAACAGGAATCGTTTCCCCGCTGAATCTCAAACGCAACAGCGGTGCCGAGGCGGGTGACTGTCTGTTGTTAACCAAACCTATCGGAATTGGCATTCATACTACCGCTGAGAAAAAACGCCAATTGGACAGCGCTCATCAAGGGCTCGCCACGGAGGTCATGTGCCGAGCCAATACAATCGGCGCTCAACTCTCCACGTTAAGCGCCGTCCACGCACTGACGGACGTCACGGGTTTCGGTTTGGCAGGTCACCTACTCGAGATGTGCCAGGGCGCCGGCTTAGACGCCATGCTGAGCCCTAGTCGCATTCCTGAATTACCGGCGCTCGACGACTATATCGCCAGGGGATGCGTGCCGGGCGGCACCGAGCGAAATTATGCCGCCTATGGCGCTGCACTGCCCACGCTGACCGACAGAGACAAAGCCATACTCTGCGATCCTCAAACCAGCGGTGGATTACTGATTGCTGTCGCCGAAGCGTCTCTACATGAAGTGCAAACGCTGCTGAGCGAGCACGGCCTTCCTCAGGAGGTCATTGGCGTACTGGGCAGCCAATCTGGCCCAACCGCCAAGATCGCACTGTCCTCGGCCTGATGGACGAGATCGACGACCTCGAGTCACTCTTTCTCCGAGATACGCCCCTGATTGATACGCGAGCACCGGTCGAGTTCAGTAAGGGCAGCCTACCGCTGGCAATCAATCTACCCCTCATGGTCGATGCTGAGAGAGAGGCGGTGGGTATCTGTTACCAACAACAGGGACAAGAAGCTGCCCTCCGGCTAGGACATGAACTCGTCAGCGGTGCAGTTAAAGAAGAACGCCTCAGCCAGTGGATGCGTTTCTCACAGCAACATGCTGACGGCGCGCTATTTTGTTTTCGTGGCGGCTTACGATCAGAGATCACCCAAAGCTGGCTGAAAGAACAGGGGATCCACTATCCGCGCATTCGCGGCGGCTATAAGGCGATGCGCCGCTGGCTCATCGATGCGGTCGAAAAAACCTGCACCGACACTCCCCTATTACTCTTGGGCGGAAAAACCGGCTCGGCGAAAACACGGGTGCTCAACGAAGGTCTCTCGGGCAATCCCATCAAAGGGAGCATCGATCTGGAGGGCCTCGCTAACCATCGTGGATCGGCATTTGGGAAACGCGTGACCGCGCAGCCGACTCAAATTAGCTTCGAACTTGCCGTCGGGATCGAAATGGCAAAGCGTTACGCCGAGGATCCATCCCGCCTCATTCTAGAGGACGAAGGCCGGCTCATTGGTCGCTGCGCCCTGCCCCTGCCGCTACAGGAGGCGCGCCATCATGCTAACTGGATTCAACTCGAGGTGCCTCTGGAGGATCGAGTTCAGCATTCTTACGATAATTATATCCTCAGTAATCTTGAAGAAATGGGGTCGCTATCGGCTGACTGGGAAACCGCTTTCGATGCATTTGAGCTGGGGCTATTCGACGCCCTCAGCCGTATTCAAAAGCGTCTTGGCGACACACGATACAGTGCACTGTATGCGGACCTGGCCGCCGCACTGGACAGCCATCGGCTGGGAGATCCTGAACCACATAAAAAGTGGATCGAAACGCTACTGACGCAGTACTACGACCCCATGTACAACTATCAGATGGCAAAAAGAGCGCAGGCACCCCTCTTTCGTGGCAATGAGACTGAGGTGATCAGTTATCTAACCGCCTAGTGACTCCCGCAGCGTGTTCGGGGGTATCGAGGACCAGAATGTGATCGACAGCATCGCAGCTAATCTGCACGATAAGAAACAGGGTGCCCCCGATCTCCCCCGCTGGCGCCACCATCCTGGGCACCGCCCGAGGCATCACCTCTTTTCGCCAGGAATGAGTCTTCGAGTCCACAGTTTAACCAGCAGCGACGCCACTGAACGATGGTCGGCATCGGTTCCTATGTGTTTCTCTCCGAGAATGGACTGAAAAGATCTGTGTGGAGGCCTAGACGAGGCCGATTTCGAGCAGCTCAAGCGTCATCTTCGGGTCAAGTATCGGAGGGGCGTCAGTAGTTTAGGTTGATCGACCTCGAACAAAGGCCGCAATGGAGGCAACGGTGTCTGCGGTAATTTCTGGGGCCGCATAAAAGAACCCCATGTCGCCTGCATGGGGCGTGCCATGCACAGTGCGAGCACCGGCAGCGACGCCGGCGGCGAGCAGCTTTCGATAATAAACCAGCCCCTCATCCCGAAGCGGGTCGAGTTCGTTCACTGAGATAAAATGTGCCGGCAAACCCGCCAATACCGAGACGTCTGCATGGTAAGGCCACGCCAAGGGATTGTTGGCATTGCTGCCCTCTGGGTCATAAACCTTGACCATGGAGCGCATGATGGCGCAACTCAGCAAATAATCATCATTCTCGAAAAGTGATGGCAGGGATTCGCTCGGGTTGGCGTAGCCGCCATAAATATAGGGACACATGGCATAGACACCGTCGATCGCATCAATCCACTGTTCGGCATTCGCTTTTAAAGCAGTAGCGAGCGCGAGATTGCCGCCACCAGATTCTCCGCTGACAGTAATCGATTCAAGCCCCAATACGCTGCGCCGCTGGTGCGCCCAACGGGTTGCGTCGGCGCAGTCATTCAGCCCCGCCGGAAAAGGATGATTGCCCAGCTTGCCAGCGGCATTTCGATACTCGACACCGATGACCCTTAAGCCTTGAGCCGCTAGCAGGTTTCTCCAGAACGTCGGTCCAGGATCATCGGCAGTTGTGATGGCCATACCGCCCCCGTGCAAATGAATGACCCCGGGTAGTGATGCACTGATGTTTTTTGGCTGATGAATGTGAAGAGTGATTTCGTGACCGTCAGTCGCAACGATGTTTTCTCGAGTGATATCAACGTCACCAAAAGGCGGCACCATCTCGAGCAATGCGGGATGACCTTGAGCTTCAACTCGCTCAAAGGCCATGCCATATTCAAGGCACTCTTCATAGGAGGCATCGGCAGCCAACGGTTCAAGCCCCGCGCCAAAACCACCGGCAGATTTGACGATGTCAGCAATCCTAGGATCGGCGCGAACGTCTGTTTCGAAACGAGTATTATCATCACCTAGTCGGCCGAGGCGCTGCATGAAAGAATCCCTAGTAACCCATTTTATTGAAAACTAATGTCGTAACGTATCATCAAAATAAATGCTGTGCTCATTCACGGCGTGACCCGCAAAAGCAACCCGACAGGCAAAGCGCAAGCGAGGTGCATCAAGGCCAGGTGAGGCTCAGCGCGATTGCCGAGCAAACCTTGCGGACTCCCGAGCGTGAGGGTCGATGGGGACATCATGCAGAGCGATACCACCGACAAACCCTAAGGCGCGTTCCTCTACCGAGATTATCGTTTCTTGTGGCGTGTTTTAGTGGGCAGCTCTCTCTTTGACGCAATGATCCCGGTGCTCGACCGATAACATAGACCCGCGTCCTATTTGAGGTAAACTCGCCCCGCTACTCCCTGTAGTTAAACAGGATATAACTACCGCCTCCTAAGCGGTGATTCCAGGTTCGAGTCCTGGCGGGGAGGCCCAAATGCTCTGAAAACCCCATAGAATTTAGCTTTAAGGCGCATGGAACGCTCCAAAAATGCCAATTCTCGGAGGAATTCACGGAACATAATGACCCCCTAGTGCCCTGTATTAGTGTGCCCTGTATTAGTGTGCCCTGTATTAATACGTCCAGAAATTCAGCGCGTCAAACATGAGAATCGGCAGGATAATTACTTCATGAGCCACAGGCTCACCGTGAATCAAAGGCTCATCGTGCTCACTGTGTCCGTAGGACATAAGTTCCAAGCATTTTGGTCACTAGGGGGTGGCCGTGGCCCCCGGTACAGTCGCTATTGCAGTAAACTGAAGCGAAAGAGGATCGTGATATGTCATCAAAAAAAAGCGGCTGGTTCTACGCCTTCGTCGCCGTCCCTGTCTTAATAGGCGCCGCGTACAGCATCAGCTCATTGTTAATGACTGACCCAGCGGGCGAGACGGTCGCCGATATGTCACTCGTATACGGGTTATTACTCTGGGTCGGCGCGCCGATAGCCTTCGTGGCTGTTTTGCCCATACTCCTCGGCATCCTTAAGGCCCTAACCAAAAAGGGATGGTTGGCGCGTGCCGCTGATCATCTAGGCAGACGGCGATGAAGCAGGCGTGCTAAAAAGTTAGCCCTCGTGCATAGCGGAATAGACTTCGCCCCTTGCTGTATGGTGGTGCCTGAAAAAAGAGGAGATGGCGATTGCTACCGTTTTTTTGGTTGATTATTGATATCTGTATCGCTTTGACCTACATCGCCGCTCCCTGGGTAATCCTTGCAAGGCTCGACGTGCAATGGCCCGCTTGGTTAAGAGATGGGATTGTCGTCGTCGTGGTTTTCGTACTCTGGGCGGGCTTCGCACTGTATTTCGCAACCCAAACGATACTTTGGCTGGGTTTCTTGCCCTAAGCAGCACGGGATTGCCTGTGTCGATCTATCTCGGGGTTTGTTGGTTTTTACCCCATCTTCCCCATCGGTAATCAGATACGCTCCCACCAGCGTGGGTAAAGTTGACCAAAGCGGATCCTTGAGCTCTCCTTTGCGCCGCGCCTCTCCCCAGCGCAGCAGCACTCCGGGCCATCCTCAACAACAATTCGACTAAAGACACGTTGGTCAGCCCGCACCATCCCGGCAGCGAGCGCGCCAAGGTATTCCCTTACTGTTCCCCAATAAGTGCGCACCTGTAATGGGTTCAGCGATTGAAAATCACCTGACTCACCTTGCGCTAGGACCTCAACATTTGGGCCGCACGCTGAATAACGGACAAAATCGATCGTTGTGAAGTTTGCCCCTTGAGCAACACTGTGTTCAAACGCAACGACCTGTGGTGCGCTCGCTAATGCCGCCAAGCCACCCACACAGACACTATCAAAGGACAATCAGACTGCAGAAAAGGACATTAACCGAAAGCCACCAAAGACCCGCATCGCATGATGCTATCGATCAGCGTCACCGTACACAATCGTCGATAAAGACCTGGGACACATCCAAGTGGCACTCCAGCAGGTATAACCCACACATACTCCCCTGCAAGCCCGAGCGAAGGCGCCTTCCATGACTGACCGAATTACCCTACACCACCTCGAGTATTCGCAATCTTTCCGGGTACTCTGGATGCTTGAGGAGTTAAATCTGGATTACGACCTGGTTGTGCATGACCGAGACAGCAAGACCATGGCGGCATCCGTGCAATATAAAGCACTGTCACCCCTAGGCACCGCGCCAGTGATTACGCAGGGAGACCTCGTAATGGCCGAGAGCAGTGCCATCATGGATCACATACTCGATCAAACACCCAATCACTCGCTCAGGCCTGAACCTGGCGCACCGCATCGCGCTCGCTATTTATTTTGGTGGCATGCGACACAAGGCTCTATGATGCCGCTGCAACTCATGGCAACCGTCATGGGCATCTCACAAAAGCAACTGCCCTTCTTTTTAAAGCCCTTCGTCAAGCTCTATGTCACCGCGCTCACGAACTTATTTATTCAGCCCCGACTCGATAGATTGCTCGCGCTGGCTGAATCAGACCTAGGAGAAGCCCCTTGGTTTGGCGGTGACACGCTTTCCGCCGCCGACTTGCTCATTGCTTACAATATGATCGTCGGCGCAGAGCGTGACATGATTGATCCACAGCGCTATCCCCGTTGCATGGAATGGATGGAGCGAATGAAGGCGCTGCCCAGCTTCGCAACCGCGACCGCAAAGGATGGCCGAGCCAGTATGGCCCTTCACTACTAACAACGGACTGGCGCAGTGTTAATCCTGTATTGGAGCTAGCACTGCGCTACCGGGTGCGCTTAACCCGTCTGACCATCCAAGTAAGATGACAGCGTCGCATGAAAATGCCGAATCCGAAGCTCTTGATAACTCGCCGTGAGGACTTGCCCAGACCGAGAGGCCATCAAGCCCTTTTGTACCTCTGGTAAATTATTGGCGTCCTGGTCAAATAGTGACCCCAACATGCCGAGCTCCTCAGCCTCCGCGTAACGTTCGTCGTAACCGAGCTGAATCGTTTTTGCGTCAGGGGGCCTCGGCGCATCAGCCGCAAAGCCGTCGAGTAAATAAATATCCATGATACAACCGTCAACATTCATCCCATCGGGGCGGTAGCGGTAGGTGATCTGGCTCTGAAAGCCACCCCAAGGCGCAAAATTAGGAAACACCAAATACAGGATGGAATCCATCGTTTCGGCGTCGGTTACCGAGGCCAATTTATCGGCCTCCAAAAACGCGGCGAACTCTGCCTTTCGAATAGCACCAATTGCTTCGCGTGAACTGATCTCATCGGCTGACTTGCCGGTCAATGCCAGCGCCTGCTCAAAGCCATCTGCCTCGGTCATCGCCTCGATCGACTCGCGCACGCTAAAACGGTCTGCCTGCCCGGGATTCGGGATACCCTGCGGCGTGATAGTCCGGCTCAAATGATCACCGAAGACGTCGTACTGTGAGTTATCGCCCCCGGTAAAGGACAGGATTTGCGGGTGAGTCTGGATCGCATGGTAAGACTCAATAAACGCCTCCATCGCCACCTTCCAGTTGCACCGGATCTTCTTTTCGACATGCAACGAGACATACCGTTCCTCGGGAGCCCACCGGGTAAAATGCTCCCCCAGCACCGAGGCATACTCATCAAATGAGGGTGCCTCTGGATCCATATTGATGAGCACCCATCCGCCCCAAGAGGTCACCTGAACCTCCGGCAGATTTAATTGGCTCAGAGCCTCTTCATCAAATTCCCAATCGCAATAGGCCTCCTTAAAGCGGCCATCGAGATGCCAACAAAAGCCGTGATAAGGACACCGGATTTCATGGCTCACGCCACGCCCTGACTTCAGCGCGCGCCCACGATGCAAGCAAGAATTGTGGAATCCCTTTAGTTCGCCAGACTCAGTGAGCACGAGCAAGATGGAGTACCGCGTAATATCGTAAACAAAATAGTCTCCAGGCTTTTGAAAGGCCGTCTCTCTACAGACCATCTGCCAAACCCTAGGCCACAGGTTTGCCACCTCCTTGTCAAAAACCCCCTGATCAGTCCAGCGATCCGTCGCAATCAAATCAGCGGGTATCTCGGGCTGAGTATCAACTCGCAGAGCGTCTGGCACCGCAACACGCTCTTGATCGAGTAAGTCTTGATAACTCAGAAAATCAGGTCTTTTCATGAATGAACCTTAAGCCTTAATTAGTGGGACAGCCGCTCAATGCGCCGTCTTTTTAAACGCAATATGCAGGTCTGTTAGCCCGCGTAGCAATACATTAGGGCTGTGCCTCAGCGAGTTCTTCCCTTCGACCAGCGCCCAGTCAGTGGTGCGATTTAGCAGCCCCGTCAGGGCGACCTGCAACTCCATTCTGGCTAATTGCGCGCCCAAACAAAAGTGCGTGCCCTGCCCAAAGGCCAAATGACTATCGGCATTTTCTCGCGCTATGCTCATGGCTCCGCCATCCCTAAAGATCGACTCGTCACGATTCCCTGCTGCAAAACGCACCATCAAAAAAGCGCCTTCTGGAATATCCACGCCACCAATCTCTGTGTCTGCCGTTGCGCGACGCCACATACCCGTGGTCGGGGTCTCAAGCCGCAGTATCTCCTCAACGGCACCCGGTAAAAGGTCGGGATGCTGCCGCAACATCGCCTGCTGCTCAGGATTCTGGATCAGCAAGACCACGCCTCCCGCAATCGCACTGGTCGATGTTTCGTTACCGGCAACCAGAATCTGCTGAATCATTCCCAAGGCCTCTGGTTTGGTCAGCAGACGACCCTCATCAATCGTATTATTGGCCAAATCAGAAATGATGTTGTCCTCAGGGCTCTCGCGCATACGGTCGATCAGCCCAGCAAAGTAATGCTGGAACTCGACGATATCTTTGGCATTTTGAATCTGCTCTTCCTCGCTGGCGAGCCGACCTAATCGACTCGCGGAGGCATCTGACCATTTCTTAATTAACGGTAACTCTGACCGGGGCACACCCAATTGATCTGAAATCACGTAGATGGGCAGCGGCACACAAAAACGGTTAAGCAGATCCACCTCGCTCTCATCGATCCAACTGTCGATCAGCTCATGACTCATCTTCTCGACCTCATTGCGCATTCCTTCGATACGCTTGTTAGAGAACACTTTATTGACAAGATTACGATACACCCGGTGTCGGGGAGGATCCTGAGTTAGCAGGGTTTCGACCATCTCGTAACCCTGACCATAAATAGAGTTGACCTCCTCATTGGAGGAGCCGGTATTTAATAACGCGCTAAAACTGCTGGAGAACTGGCTGGGATCGCGAATAATCTCGCGAATATCGTCATATCGCGTCACCACAAAAACATTAGTGCCTGGCATCTGCCATACCGGCGCCTCTTCTTGCAGCTGCTGGTAGACATGAAAAGGACATTCCTGCACTTCTGCGCTGAAAAAATCCAGTTCCGATAATTCGATTTTACTCATTGTAGGGCCTCTTCTAAGATCAAATTCGCGGTTGGAAAAGCACTCGCTGGCAGCGAGCGAGTTTTTGCCTCCACAAAGGCAGCAAAGTCGCCGACTACTATCTGCCACACAAAATACCGTGCTGAACCCTCGATTTCCATCTCAAACGGGGTAAACCCCATGGGGATATAAGAAAAAACGCCATCGCCACCGGAGTACAAGTGCTCACGCTGAAAAGCTTCCAGCGCGTCTCTGTCCTGGCAATCGACCATATCGAAAAACGCCACCGCGGGTTGATTCACACCGAGTCGCCGCAAGTATTGAGCCGGAAAAAGTCCGCCCGTCCAACGAGCGTTGATTTCAGTAATCATAATGTCATCGCCCGAAATGAAATAGTCGATGCCACAATTCGTGCCTCTGTCGGAGACATAGCCATGGTCGCGTGCATATTCTCCTACTTGGTGGAGTATCTTGCGGTGGCCGTCGGCGATCTCCAACTCGGGAGACAAGTAATTACCCACCCACTTTCCGCCGGCGAATAAAAGTTCCCGCACATTACTGATCTCAACGCGCTCTGGCGTGATGGTGAGATCCACTGTCATTTCCTGCCAGTTGCTCGTATCCAACACGCATTGGAGTAAAACCTGGACATCATCATCGTACTCTTCAATCCGCTCCATACACTCTGACGCGGAGTCCACCTTGAAGACATTGCGAGAACCAGCAAGGCCCAGCAGCTTCATCATCAGCCCAGTGGAGGAAGCATCAAAAAAATGATCGGCCTCACCGGCTGCGATAGCAGACTTGGCATAGACCTGAGTCTGAGGAACCGGCAGTCCTGCAATCGGGGCATGCTGGGCAAAGTGCAACTTCGAATTAACGTTACGACTCATATCCAACGCCGATCGATCCTGATGCAAGGGAAAATTACTGCCGCTCCACATATACAGGTTGAGCAACTGCACCGTTGGTAGTGTCTGGGACACACTTTCATAGAAGCCATCTAGGGGATGATATTGCCAGTGCGATGACGGCACTGACTCCAGCCCCATCTGCTGAAACATTTGGCTGTAGTGACGTAAATGAGCGTGCCACGGCGCTTCACTAAAGGCTTCTGCCAGCGCCACATGATCTACTTGCTTACCCAACCCCGTTAAAGCTATTTGCAACGCACAAGTCAGCACTTGATTTTCATAGTGATCAACTTGCTGCTTAGGCGTTAGCGATCCGAGATCATGATGCAACGAGCAATCATCTCCCGCCATCGCATATAAGACTGAGCGATCTTGCTCTGGCACAAAGGATCCTACTTGCATTCAAAATTCCTCTATTGACTCCATTTAAGACGATCTTCACACGCATCACCGCGACGACAATCACCCCCTTCTCGCTCGATCAGAGACTTGGAAATGACTGCTATGGATGACCTATGCTAACAGCCCTGCCGCTTTCAGGCCCATTGCGTCCATCACCTCAACGCGAGATGAGGCAGCGCGTAATTGCCCCGTGAGGTCGGTAAACCCATCGCCTGAAATGGTGTCCATCTGCAGCCCCGAAGCATGATTATCAGCGAGGATTGGGGCTAAATTTTTCGCAAATTCCCGGTCAAATTGGCGCAGTATCGGCAACACCTGCTGCTCGGAAAAACCGGAGCTCAGCTCGTTGATCATACCGGCCAGCTGATCCGCAACACGGAAACACGTGTTCATTCCCATGCTCCGCGCTGGATGCATCGCGTGGCGCGCATCCCCAATCAGTACCGCAGCACCCTCCCCCTCATAGGCCTTACTTTGCTGCGATACAGGCGGATAAATGGCACCGAACGCTACTGTCTCAAAATCTAGCGTCGGACACCATTCACGCAGCTGCTCGTGCAAATGTGACTCTGGCGCATCGCGCCACAGCGGTAGCTCTTCTGCCGCTATCGGAAATCCAATTTTAGTGCCGCCCCCGGTTCGAGGGATCAGTGACAGCATTCTATCTTGCGTCAAATGAACGTCGAGCGTTCGCTTTGTAGGAACCGTCCGCTGCCTGCCGTATAACACAGCGATCGGGTATTGATAGCGATGCCGTTGAATATCGATATCGAGACGGGACCTGACACTCGAGCCGGTCCCATCAGCACCTACCAACATCGTGCAGGATATCTCCTTGGCTCCCTGCAACGACTCCCAAGAGAGATGCCAACAGGTCTTTGCTCGCTTAAACGACCAACGTTTCGCACCCAATGTGCACTGTGCACCGTTATCCATGGCACGCTCCAGCAGCACACGGCCGATATCCTCATGATTCAAAAATAAAAACCAAGGCGCACAATCTTGATGCTCCGGCACTGGAATGGTGACGATGTGCTCGTGGGATGCATCAAACCATCGGGTACCAAAACGCTTCTCCCCGCCCGCCGACAGCAAGCTCTCCCAGATGCCCCATCGCGACAGGATGGGCGCCATGGCCGGCTGAATATGATCACCCCGCGCCGTGTCGAGTGGCTTATCACTCCGGTCTATTAAGTGAACACTGAAGCCACTATTGGTCAGCGCTGTTGCCAGGGCAGAGCCCGCTATACCCGCACCGATAATCGCAACGTCAACATGCTCCCTTTTGCTCACACTGCTCCCCTGTATTTCACACCCTATCTCCGACTCTGTGCTCGCGTGAGCCACCCTCAGCCCACTTTCGCCACTCAAAAAAATGCTGTGCCTATTGCTGTTGGCGCACCCACCTCGCAAAAACTTCTGGTCGCATCGTTACAACCTCCGAAGAGGTAGTGTAGTGTCCGCATACTATGAAAGGGAAGTAAATCGATGGCAGCAGCGCCTCCTGATCGTCGCAAATGGTCTGTCTTGAGCGGCTTGTTTCTCGTGTACATGGCCTCTAACGGCATTACGCTCCACACTCTGCCGCTGCTCTATCCCGAACTTATCGAAACCTTTGGCTGGCGTGCGAGTGAAGTCACACTGCCTGCAACGGTTTTCTTCATTGTCGGGGCGCTCACCTCGCCACCCGCCGGCTGGTTATTAGATCGATATTCGTCACGACTGATCATTGCATTGGGAGGGCTGTTGTTGTGCGTTGGATTACTGGCGTATGGACTGACTCAGACTCTATGGCAACTGGTTGCCGTGTATGCCTTACTCGGACTGGCCTTGTCGCTGTGCGGGCTCGTTTCCAACATGGTCATGCTCACGAGCTGGTTCAGCGCCGGACGCGGACGCGCCACTGGCATTCTGCTCATGGCCTCAAGCTTAGGGGGGGCACTGTTTCCATTTGCGATCGGAATGGGCCTAGCCAGCGGCGGCTGGCGAGATACCGTCATGTTCGCAGGAGTCGGGGTCGGAATCGCGATACTCGGCAGTGCGTGGCTACTGTTGCGAGATGGCCGCTCAGCGAGGCAAGCGGCCCCGCCCCTCCCATCGAGTCCACGCGGTGGCGGATCGCTCGCCTCTACACTCAAAGAGCGACGCTTCTACGCCATCATCTTTATTACCGGCAGCCTTTGGTTCATTATCATTGCACTCACACAACACCAGTCTATTCATCTCGCCCGCGATGTTGGTCTTGCTAAGACGCTATTGCCCGCGGTCTTCAGTCTCTTCTTTGGCAGCTCAGTGATAGGCAAGCTAGGCTTTGGCTTGCTGTCTGATCGATTTGATCTCCATAAGGTGATGGGTTGCTCGATCATGCTACTGGCGGTCGCGTTACTCCTCCTGACCCAGCTATCCGCAATCGATAGAGCCCTGCTTTACCTATACGCTGTGATGGCAGGCATTGGCTTCAGCGGCACATTTACCTGCATCCAGCTGCTGGTCGCATCCCACTACAGCGGCACGCACTATGGCCGTATTTTAGCGATCGTCGTATTAATCGACACCCTTTGTGGGGCGCTGGGGACGAGAGTCGTTGCTCTACTGCGTGAATCTCAAGGCGATTACCACATGGCGCTGACGATGATGGCTACCTTAGCGCTGATTGCTGCAGTAGTGGTCGTACAGCTCCGCTCCAGCGAAGAAGCTAACGAGGTGAGAAGAACCACCGTTTGACACGCGTCACCCTCACTCCGGCCTGATCGCTAACACACAGCGCTCGTCGGATAAGAGATTCAGCTCCGCCTCATCATTGGTAAAAGAGGATTTGTAATGATTCATGAAGGCAACTCCCTCCTCACGAATCCGACGTCGCTGAAGCGCGCTGCAAAACCGACGCACTTCTTCCTCACTTTCCAACACTAGCGGCGGTACGGTGGCGGTTTTTCCGTCGGCGCCTTTCGCGACCATCGTGAAATAACAGGTATTGGTATGCTTGCTCATCCCTTCTTGTAAATTTTCCGCGGTCACCTTGATACCCACTACCAGTGATTTCCGTCCCACGTAATTGACAGAACCCATCAGCGACACCACCTCGCCCACCTCAACCGGCTGCAGAAATTGTACATTGTCTACCGACACCGTGACGCAGTAGTTGCCCGCGTGCTTACTGGCACAGACATAGGCGAGTTTATCCATCAGCGACATCAGTGTGCCGCCGTGCACCTTGCCACCAAAGTTCGCATAACTGGGGACCATGAGCTCGGTGATCACTCGGCGTGAATACGCAACTGGATGCCCGTCCATAAAAACTCCTCGCTTTTCCTGAGTGTGCGGCTCGATCAGCTCACCAGAATAATCGTTCTTTACCTCGGCTACTGCAACAGCACGATGCCCTAACAGGCGCTTGCTAATATACCCTACCGGGGTATATAGTCCTCCCTCGATAGATACCCCCCCCCGGTATAGTGACATGAGAAGTGATACCCAACGCCGCGCCGATGCACGGCTCGCCAAAATTGAAGGACAGATACGAGCAGTGCGCAAAATGGTAGAGGATGACCGTTATTGCGTTGATATCGTGAGGCAGGTCCAAGCTGCCCGCTCTGCACTGTCGGGCCTGGAGTCTGTGATCATCGAAGACCATGTCGATACGTGTGTACAGCACGCTCTAGAAAGCGGCTCAACCGACGACCGTAGGGAAAAAGTCACTGAACTGGTATCGATTCTGACCGGCAAGAAAAAATGAGGGCTCGTGCACTCGCCGCTTGGCTGCTAGCACTGTCGCTGTACAGTGGCATCAGCGCGGCTCGCCCGGTCTCTTATACCGGTGGATTAACGCTGATTGAAGAATCTGATCGGCAATCCACGTCTGTTCTCGTGCATTTCACCCCAGCGCACCAGTGGTCTATTGGACTGCGAGGCGAGCGCAACCGGGATCAAGACTATGCGCTGTACACCCTCCATCCCACTTGGCTTGCCAAACGCTGGTTTGGAAGCAATCATCAGGGCAACCTTTACCTGCATGGCGGAGTCGGCGTCGCAACGGGTGTCAATGGCAATCCGCTGGGCGAAGACCTCGCAGCTCATGGCGGCGTGATGGCAGACTGGGAAACGCGCTCGCTGTTCGCAAGTTATCGCTCTCGATATCTCGACGCAGGCCATTTTGGCACTCAATTTGCGCACGCAGCCCGCGCCGGCTTTGCACCCTACATTGGAAAAACAGGAAATCTACACACCTGGCTGATGCTTGAGATTGATCACCGTCCTAGTGAACGGATCTCCCTGACGGCAACACCCTTGATACGCTTTTTTAAAGGCCCCGTTTTACTTGAGCTGGGCTATACCCTCTCCGTCAACCAACCCCTGATTAATTTTACCTATCGTCTCTGACTGCGAGGACGCCTCTATGAAATGTGTTTTTCTCATCAGCGCTATCACTCTGGGTTTAGCTATCGCACCCGGTGCCTCGAGTGAGGATCAGTCACATAACAGTGAACACCCGCATCAAGATGTTGCCTCTGGCGCATCCAGTGCCGCAACCCACGGTGCTCACGACCATCAGAGCCATGACGGCCACCCTATGGAACACAGCGGCAGCGCAACAGGCCAAAACGGTCACGCAGCGCTCACACTCACCGATGAGATTGATCGGGCACTGACTGAGGGTGGCACGCCGATTGTCGCCGATGTATTGGGCGTGGTCTGCGACTTTTGTGCGATCGCCATGAATAAGATTTTTGGCAGCCGGCCAGAGGTAGCCGCAGTCTATGTCGACCTTGATACCAAAGCACTCAGTCTCGTCTTATCGCCCGGCAGCAGATTAAGCGATGCTGAAATCGGCGAATTAGCCGTGCAGGCGGGCTATCGCATTGCCGGGATCCGGCGCGACGAGGCGGCGCTAGGAATCACCTTATGAGGGGTGATTGGCGCGATACGGTGCTGCCCAGCCTGGCGCTATTTGGGAGTACGTCTACCTTAGTGTGTTGCGCGCTCCCGGCGCTGCTGATCTCATTGGGCGCAGGTGCCGTGATGGCCAGCCTGACCTCGGCGATACCGGGCATCATGTGGCTCTCAGCGCACAAAGACCCGTTGTTTATTGCCGCCGGAGTGGTCTTAGCGATCAGCTCGATGATCGGGTGGCAACAACGTAAGTCGCCCTGCCCCATTGATCCGATTAAGGCGGCCAGCTGTCTGCAGATGCGCAGACTCAATGCGTGGTTACTCGCCTCGTCATGGCTGGCTTACGGCTGCGGACTGTTCTTCGCTTACCTTTGGGTGCGCTTTTTCTTATGACGGTCTGGAAAACGGACCGTCATAAGAAAAAGCCACAACCCCATCACCGCTGTCCTGAGCGCCAGTAACGAGAAGCCTTTAAGCAGCCACGTTCCGATCGTATCTCGATCGGAGTAGCTCATGATGTGAAGGGACCAGAGAAAATCCCACCATCGCCACGCCTCATGTCGTACCGCGATGATCTCGCCAGAAGCGGCATCGAGATAAGCAACCTCAGAGGGCGAATCCGCCGAAAATGCGCGCCATAACGGCAGCGATGCACCTCGATATTCACTCCCCGGGGCGGCTTGGTCGACCCACTCCACGACATCAG
>CAJQKG010000279.1 GCA_905478845.1 uncultured Luminiphilus sp. | reverse complement strand
AGAAGTCAGTGATCTGTTCGCTGATTTGCCCGTGGCCGAGGCGATTGAACGGGTCAATCTCAAATATGGGGGCGCCACAGACTACGGGCGGGCATTGCACGAGTTTTCAGAGTCCGCACTAGCCGAGGTCAATAACGCCACTACCATCATCATCCTTGGCGACGCACGCAATAATCAAGCAGACCCCCGACTCGACCTGCTGGCAGAGATGAAGGCGCGTGCCAAACAACTGATCTGGTTAAACCCAGAATCCATTCGATTATGGGGGACTGGGGACTCTGAGATGTTGCGCGTGAAACGACACTGCCATCTCGCGCGCGAGTGCAATAACCTCAAACAACTCGAGCGCATCATTGATAAGTTGCTGTCCGATAAACGCTAACAATCGCAGCAAAACAGTGATGCGGTGCGGTCCCTTTTTAACCTATTGTTTTAGCAAACGGTTATCGCCAAGAGCACAACATCAGCCGCGTTGCCAGCCAGCGGCGACCAAGCACTTTAAAAGCGTCCCTGCAGTGGCGCACCTTACCCCTCTGACGCCATGGTAAAACGCGGCCCCTCTTTTTCCTTTTGATCCCCATCCAGCTTGAACTTGAGACGCAAATTATTCTCAGAATCCGCATTGTGCAGTGCTTCTTTTTCCGAGATAAGGCCTGCCTTACACAAGTCAAATAGCGCCATATCGAATGTCTTCATCCCGCGATCTTTTGATTTCTCCATGATCTCTTTGAGACCGCTAATATCGCCGCGCAGAATCAGCTCTTTCACTGTCGGCGACCCCAGCATGACTTCGATTGCCGCGCTGCGACCGCCCTCGATATTGGGGATCAATCGTTGCGACACAAAAGCTTGTAAGTTCAGTGATAAATCCAGTAACAGCTGTTGGCGCTTTTCCTCGGGAAAGAAATTAATCACGCGATCCAACGCCTGATTAGCGCTGTTAGCATGCAGCGTCGAGATACACAGATGTCCTGTTTCTGCAAAAGAGAGTGCGTGCTCCATCGTTTCCCGGTCGCGAATTTCACCGATCAAAATCACATCGGGCGCCTGTCGCAACGTATTCTTCAAGGCGCTGTGCCAGTTGCGGGTATCGACCCCCACCTCGCGTTGATTCACAATCGATTTCTTGTGTTGATGAACAAACTCGACGGGATCTTCAATCGTCACAATATGTCCACTGGCGTGGCGATTACGATAATCAATCATCGCGGCGAGTGACGTCGACTTTCCCGAACCCGTCGCACCCACAAATAAGAGCAATCCCCGTTTTGCCATAATCAAGTCGGTCAGAATCTCGGGTAACCCTAGATCACGCCAAGAGGGAATATCCGAAACGATAAAGCGAGCGACAATACTCACCTCGCTCCGCTGTCGGAAGATGTTGATCCTAAAACGGCCTATATCAGGCAGTGACACCGCCAGATTCATCTCAAGGTCACGCTCAAATTCCTGACGCTGAGTCTCATCCATCAGCTCATTGGCAATATTACCCACTTCGCCGGAGACCAATACCTCATCGGAAATCGCGGTGAGTTCGCCATTAAACTTTGCGCACGCCGGTGCACCCGTTGCCAAATAAAGGTCTGACCCGTGGCGTTCTGCCAGCTCTTTTAACCATCCATAGATTCGCATGACTGACACTTCTCCTTGTGTTCACGTCTGGGACTGAGCGGCTCGCGCCAACTTAATGGCATCGCCTCTGTACGAGGCCTCGCTGGCACCGTACACTCCGCCCCAATTTAACGCCGTCGGCCGCACTTAGCCCAGTGCTATTGTCGTCAATTCATCACACAGGAGAGACCGTGTCGACCTACGCTTCAGTCTTTCGTCAGGTGCTGAATGAGCACCCAGAGCTGCTTTCCCAGATTCGACGCGGTGTTGAGAAAGAAAGCCTGCGTGTCACTGAAGATCACGCAACCCTTGCCCAAACTCAACATCCATCGACGCTAGGCTCGGCACTGACACACCCCGCCATTACCACCGATTATTCGGAAGCTTTGCTGGAGTTTATTACCCCAGCCGAATCTTCCATCGAAGCAACAGAACAGTCGCTGGCTGATTTACATCGATTTACGGCTCGGCAACTCGACAAGGAACTGCTTTGGAATGCGAGCATGCCGTGCATTGTCAGTGGCGACGCCGAAATTCCTATCGCGCAATTTGGACCGTCTAATGTCGGGCAGATGAAACGCATTTATCGCAATGGTCTGAGCGTACGATACGGCCGCAAAATGCAGGCTATTGCGGGGCTTCATTATAACTTCTCACTGCCGCTCACTTTTTGGTCCACAGTGCAAGCGCGGGTTGAGCCCGGTCGTGATCCGATCGAGATGCAAACCGAAGGGTATCTCGATCTCATTCGTAACTTTTTTTCGCGTGCTTGGGTGCTGCTCTATCTCCTTGGCGCGTCGCCGACTGTGTGTGCCAGCTTTGTGCAGGGCAATCGTAACCATCCCCTCCAGCCGATGGGCGACGATCACCATAGTTATTACCTCCCTCATGCCACCTCACTGCGGATGGGCGACCTGGGTTACACCAGTAACGCTCAGGCAGATTTGAATGTCTGTTATAACGATCTAGACCAGTATATTTCGACGTTACGCAATGCCATCCTGACGCCGCATCCGGCTTACCAGGGGTTCACCCTCATGGATAACGGAGAACCGGCGCAGCTCAATGACGCGCTGCTGCAAATCGAAAATGAATATTACAGCCCAATCCGACCGAAACGAGTGACCGAAAGCGGTGAAGCACCTATCGCTGCCCTGGGGCGTAGTGGCATTGAATACATCGAGGTGCGATGTGTCGATATCAACCCCTTCATCCCTTATGGCATTGATGCCGATACGATGCGTTTGCTCGACCTTTTTCTCATGTCTTGCCTCGTTGACGAGAGTCCGCTGTGCGATGAAGCGGGTCAAAAAAGGAATGAAATCAACCTGCAGCGCATGATTAATCGGGGTAGAGAGCCCGATTTGACGCTGTTATCAGCGAGTGGCCTCGAGACACCTATGCAATCGCTGGCGCAACCCGTTCTCGAGCGCATGGCAGAGATCGCCGAATGGTTCACGGGCCAAGGGTCAGCAGACGATTATCGCAGGGTCGCAACCGAGGCTCAGGAAAAATTTGCTGACCCAGACCGAACCCTCTCCGCTCGAATGCTGCGTGAAATGGAAGAGAGCGGGCTCAGTTATTCTCAACTCGCGTTACGGTATTCACGCCAATGGCACGCACAACATCTCAATGACCCCCTTTCGGAGGAAGCGTCTACTCGGCTGACCGCCGAGGCGGAACAATCCATTCAACGGCAACACGCTATCGAGGCGCAGGATAGCGAGACGCTTGAGGAATACCTCAGCCTGTTCTACCGGCAATATCAGGCTCACGACGCCTAAACAGACTCTCGCCCGCTTAATCACCCGAAAGCAAAGCACTTCACAGACAATCACTGCGCAGAAAAGTACTCCACAAAAAAGCGCCCCGCGGGGCGCTTTACCGATCAAGGCAGGGTGTCTGTGACCGCTCCTGTCCCGACGTGACGACCCACGTTACTCGCTGTCGGCGTTAACGACCGTGATGAGCTCTACGTCAAATAACAAAGTGGCATTCGGTCCAATCATTTGCCCTGCACCACCCTCGCCGTAACCCAACTCTGGCGGAATGATGAACTTAAATTTACCACCGGGTTTCATCAACTGTAGCCCCTCTGTCCAGCCCGGGATGACCTGTGTCACGCCAAAGGTCACCGTTTGTCCACGCTCATAACTGCTATCGAACACGGTACCGTCGATTAAGCGACCTTCGTAATGGACTTCGACAGAATCTGCTAACACAGGGCTATCGCCCTCGCCTGCCGCAACCACGATGTATTGCAGTCCCGACTCTGTCGTCTGCACTTCCTCACTACCGCTCATCTCTGCCATGTAGGCTCTACCTTCTTCTAAATTGGTTTGTGACACTGCGACGCGCTCTGCTTCTGCCTCAGCCTGACTTCGCTCCTGAAAAGCAGTCATTTCGGTATTGATTTCTTCGTCTGTGAGGCGCGCTTCGGCACCCTCGACGGCATCAGCGAGTCCCGCAGCGTAGGCGGCCACATCAATGGCCATGCCATCAGCAGCCATCCTTTGGCCCATCCGCAGCCCAATGCCGTAACTTAATCGCGCTTCGGTTGATTCCAAGTTGACCGGCTGCTCCTGCGCAGTGCTGTCGCAACCCATGACCGCCAGTAACGTCACTGCGCCCGCGATTCGACTCATTCTCGAAATTGAGGTACTCATCGTATTCCTACTCCCTAGTCGTGCTCGAAAAAAGAAGGCCGATATTACGTGCCCTTTTCGAGCAGTGCCACCAATTGGGTGCGCTCAAGCGCACATTTACCATCAAAAAACGTCGGCAACAGACTGAGATTTGACGACATCAATGCCGAAGACGTCCGTTTTTCAACTGGCGAGACCAGGCCTGGTGAGGGCGTCCGACCTGTCATGACGCCACACCACATCAACTCAGCAAGATGACGCTCTGCCTGAACCTCTAGCGCAAGCAAGTGTTGCCGAGGGTCACTAAGGTCTTCACCGCTCGTCCATCGCAGGCGAGTTGCTCGAAGCGGCATCACCACTTCGTCAAGCCATATGCGCGTCGAGGCGTTCATCGCCTGTACATCTTCCCGATGCCATTGACGATCATGACTCGCCAACCAACAGGCAAACAATGCCTCCAGAATAACGAGGTCTTGCGTATTCTGTAATGCCAGCAGGTGTTGCTGTACCCCGGTGCGACCATAGCAAGCCACGGCCCACTCCCAGAATGTGTCGACTGTCATGCCGTATCAACTCCCTTGGCCGCGGCGATCAAATCCCATTTTTGCTGACGACTCAAGCGCCGTAAGGCCGCCTCTTGCTGCTGAGCAGCTGATCGTGAGTCACAACGTGCCGACCACAGTAACGCAACCGGTCGTCTCCCCTGGGTATACCGAGCACCGCCAACAATGTCGCCATTATGCTGGCGTAAACGGCGCTCTAGATCAGTGGTGACTCCACAATACAGTGAGTCATCGCTGCATCGCAGGAGGTACACTCGCCATTCTTTTCCACTTGAAGGGCCCGAAGCGCTTGCCGGTTGGCAAACAGTGATATATTTTCCCACTGACATGAGACATTTTCCCCTACGAGCCATGGTCAGATTCTGACCTCACTACGGAGCCCTTATGAGCGCTGACATCTTGCACGTTACTGACGACAACTTTGACACTGAGGTCCTCTCGAGCGACTTACCGGTGCTGGTGGACTTTTGGGCCGAGTGGTGTGGTCCTTGTAAAATGATTGCGCCAATCTTGGAAGAGATTGCCACAGAATATGCGGGAAAGGTCAAAGTCTGTAAGGTCGATGTCGATGCCAACCCTGATATGCCAGGAAAATTTAACATCCGTGGTATCCCCACATTGATTGTGTTCAAAGGCGGTAATGCGGTTGATACTAAGGTAGGGGCTTTATCAAAAACTCAGATGGGGGAGTTTGTCGACTCCGTCCTTTAACCGTCAGTAGGCACCTCAATAACCCCACAATATTTTGCTGGACGTGTTCATCTTCGGGTGCTACTTTTGCGCTATTGAGGTCTCGCGAGAGTCCTACCACGTCCAGCAGTATCCCCTTATAACGACTCCCACAGGGTAGAAAAATAATCTGTGGCACTGTCAGTGTAGCGAGACTGCGAGGGCACAACCCCTATACCGATTCGCGTCAGCACAAAACGCCTAGCAAAACGTCGGTCCTATTTTCTCCCTTTTTTGAATGTAACCCGGAAGTGATTCGTGGAAGAGCAAAACAGCGTCAACGCCGAAGAGTCGGCAACCCCTACTAATGAACCCACCGTCCTCTCAGGCGAAGCCGACAGTGCGGAACCTGGTAAAAGCAATGGGCGAACATTAAAGCTCAAGGCCTCAGAAGAGCAGTCTGCTTCCATGGATGCCAGCACTGACAGCCCCTCAACGTCAGAGGCGCCGGCAGACGACAAGCCGGCTTCGAGCGCAGAGCCAACCTCCGACGCGACATCGTCGGCGCCACAAGCCAATAATGCTGAAGACGACGCGCAGCCAGGGCGTTCGCGCCGCGGGCGGCAGCGGCGACCCAAACGAGACCCCAATACGCCCAGCGCTAATCCCATGAGCCTGACTGATCTCAAAAGTAAGTCGACGCAGGAACTCATCGATATGGCCCGAGAGATGGGCCTTGAAAATATGGCCCGCTCGCGCAAGCAAGATATTATTTTTGCGCTCCTCAAACGGCACGCCAAAAGTGGAGAAGATATCTGGGGTGACGGCGTGCTCGAGATTCTTCAGGATGGTTTCGGTTTCTTAAGATCGGCTGATAGTTCATTTTTAGCAGGCCCTGACGATATCTATGTCAGCCCCAGTCAAATTCGTCGATTCAACCTCCGGACCGGCGATACCGTCACCGGTATGATTCGTCCCCCCAAGGACTCTGAGCGTTATTTTGCGCTCTTAAAAGTCAAAGACGTTAACTTTGAGTCGCCGGAAAGCGCGAAGAGCAAGGTACTCTTTGAGAATCTCACTCCCCTCTTCCCGAACGAGCGATTGACCCTCGAGAAAGGCAATGGATCATCCGAGGATCTGACCGGAAGGATCATTGATTTAGTTGCACCGATTGGCAAAGGTCAACGAGGACTCTTAGTCGCGCCGCCCAAAGCGGGCAAGACCATCATGATGCAGAGTATTGCTCAGGCCATTATCTCTAATAACCCAGAGTGCTACGTGCTGGTCTTACTCATCGACGAACGCCCCGAGGAAGTGACCGAGATGCAGCGCTCAGTCGGCGCTCGCGGTGCCGAAGTTGTCGCATCCACTTTTGATGAGCCGCCATCGCGGCACGTTCAAGTCGCCGATATGGTCATCGAGAAGGCCAAGCGTCTCGTCGAACACAAGCGAGATGTGGTGATTTTGCTCGACTCCATCACGCGGTTAGCGCGCGCCTACAACACGGTAATTCCCAGCTCAGGAAAAGTACTGACAGGGGGTGTGGATGCACACGCGCTCGAGCGGCCCAAGCGATTCTTCGGTGCGGCACGGAATATCGAGGAAGGTGGCAGTCTGTCGATTATTGCCACCGCGCTGATCGATACCGGGTCAAAGATGGACGAAGTGATCTACGAGGAATTCAAAGGCACCGGTAACATGGAACTGCATTTGGATCGTAAAATTGCTGAGAAGCGCGTCTACCCCGCGATCAATATTCGCCGATCAGGTACTCGTCGAGAGGAGTTATTGACGGGTGATGAAGAGCTTCACCGAATGTGGATCTTACGCAAGTTGCTACATGGCATGGAAGATTTACCGGCGGTTGAGTTTCTGCTCGATAAGCTGAGGGGAACCAAGTCTAATGAGGAATTCTTCAAGTCTATGAAGCGTAAGTAGCCATCTGCTATGCCCAGCTTTATGGATCTTCGCGAGTTCATTGCCGAGTTAGAAAAGCGCGGTGATCTCGTCCGCATCGCAGTAGAAGTAGACCCCAATCTTGAAATGACCGAGATCGCTGACCGGACGCTGCGTGGCGGCGGGCCGGCGTTGCTTTTTGAGAACCCTAAAGGCTTTGACGTACCGGTACTGGCTAATCTATTCGGCACGCCCAAACGAGTGGCCTTAGGGATGGGAGAGGAATCAGTAGAGGCATTGCGTGAGGTGGGCGAGTTACTCGCTTATCTGCGGCAGCCTGACCCCCCTAGGGGATTCAAAGACCTGGTCGACAAAGCACCTCTGCTGAAGAAGCTACTCACCATGGGCCCCAATGTGGTGAAAAATGCTCCCTGCCAACAAACTATCACCACCGGGGACGCCGTCGATCTGCACAAGCTACCCATTCAAACCTGCTGGCCAGAGGATGTGGGGCCACTCGTCACTTGGCCGCTAGTGGTAACACGCGGCCCCGAAAAAGAACGCATGAACTTAGGCATCTACCGCATGCAGTTGATCGGGCGCAATAAGCTGATTATGCGCTGGCTCTCGCATCGCGGCGGCGCACTAGACTTCAGAGACTGGCAATTAAAGCGCCCCGGTGTGCCCTACCCAGTGGCGATCGCGCTAGGCGCCGATCCTGCCACCACACTGGGCGCGGTAACGCCCGTGCCCGACAGCCTGTCAGAGTATGCGTTTGCAGGACTCTTACGGGGCAAGAAAACAGACCTCGCCAAGTGCGTCACAGATCTTTGCCGTGACAATAACCTGATGGTCCCAGCGCATAGCGAAATAATCCTTGAGGGCTATATCGACCCTGAAGAGCTCGCTGATGAAGGTCCTTTCGGTGACCACACCGGCTACTACAACGAGGTGGAATCTTTCCCGGTTTTCACCGTTAGCGCTATCACGACGCGCGAAAAGCCGATTTACCACAGTACCTATACGGGGCGCCCACCCGACGAGCCCGCTATTTTAGGTGTCGCGCTCAATGAGGTGTTTGTCCCATTATTGAAAAAACAGTATCCCGAAATCAGTGACTTCTATTTACCACCTGAAGGGTGCTCTTACCGCATGGCCGTGGTGACGATACGCAAGGAATACCCCGGACATGCCAAACGGGTGATGTTTGGTGTGTGGTCTTTCTTGCGTCAGTTTATGTACACAAAATTCATTATCGTGACCGACGATGATATTAACGCCCGATCTTGGGAAGACGTGATGTGGGCCATAACAACCCGCATGGATCCTGCCCGAGATACCACCTTGGTCGAAAATACTCCGATCGACTATCTCGACTTCGCCTCACCGGTTGCGGGACTGGGCTCAAAAATGGGAATGGATGCCACGCACAAATGGGAGGGTGAAACCGATCGAGAGTGGGGCCGCACGATTAAAATGGATGAGGCCACGCAGTCTCGCATTGACCTCTTGTGGGACTCTCTGAACATTCAGCTGCCGGGGCAATCAACGGACTGAGGTAAGAAGGTCGCTGTACTTACCTTGCTGTACTTACCTTGCTGTACTTCCCTTGCTGTACTTCCCTTGCTGTACTTGCCTTACTGTAATGCCCTTACTGTAATGCCCTTATTGTCGTAGCACAGCGATCGCATCTGCTTCTAGTCGCGCTGCTTGATCGTTATTGCCCTGATCGCGACACCACTTTGCCCATCGCAGTGCGGACTCCGCTGAGGGCTTGCATTGGAAAGCTTTCCGCCACATTGCCTCTGACTCGGTCAGGTCATTTTCGTGTTGTGCAATCATCGCCAGTGCCGCATAACAGCCACTCTGCGGATCTTCACTGCACCACCGCTTCATCGGTTTTTTCAGTTTCTTGGCAGCGTCACGCGGCAAGACGGCAATCGCCGCTGCGGAAACCGGCTCGCAGTAGTGATCAAACCGATCTTGCAGTGCCTTAGTGAGTGCGCCCCACTCTGACTGCTGCTGCAATCGGCCAATCAGCATCGCCCATAGCGCGCTACCTGCCGCTTTTTGTGTCTCGGGCGCTCGCTTCCAGAGCGACCACAACGTCGATGCAGAGCTATCATTCTGCATCATCACACCTGCCCAAGCCTCTCGCTCCCAAACGGCCGCTACTCCGTCCGAAATAACATAAGCCTCTCTTAAAGCGGGTAATAATTCGATCACTACCGGCCAATCACTCCGAGCATAGGCCAGCTCTGCACGCAGTTTTTGTGCCCGGGGGGTGTTGGTAGCAGCAGGGCTCAACGCGTCGAGTGACCGTGCGGCTAATTTCCAGTCGGTCGCCTCAACATGACACTCAGCACGCACTATCGAAACGATGTCCTGAGACACCTTATCCTCAGCTTCCAATTGATCCAGCAGCGCCAATGCCCGTTGTCGCTGCCCTCGCCGATGAGTTGCAAGCACCGCAAAAAGGGATTGCAATACGCTGCGCTGATCCGCCGGCAACCGTTTTCGCAACGTCTTCTCAGCGAGCTCCCAACGACCCTCAAAAAAAGCCACCAGCCCTTTTTCCACGTGCTGCTGAGCGCCGCGTTCGGAGCGACCTCCCAACCAACGCGTCAGCACCGCCGGCACATGAAATGTCGAACTCAGTGCGCGCTGCAGTAGCCACAAAAACCCCATGCTGATGCAAAGTGTCCCCAGCGCCAGCCATACCGACGTCTCAACCTGCCAGCCGCCCCACGCCAGTAATACATAACCGGGGTCGTGAGCAATGCCATTGACTAGGGCAGCACCCAATACGAGTAACAGCACTAAATACACGCTAAAACGGGCCATCACTGAGATCCTGTTGGTCCGGCGAGACGCTCTATCGCTGCCTCCAGCCGACCGCGAGTGGGCGCGAGGTCGGGTAGCTGCGGGGCGATGTCTTCCCCCCCCATCGCTTGCATATCAGCCATCATGCTAGCGACACGATCCGGATCTTGATCAGCAAATAAGGCAACAAAACGTGCTGCGCGCTGCAGTGCAGTTTCAAATAGAGGCTGATTCGCAGACAACATGGCGATTTGGGCCTGCTCAAGCAACATACGCATATTCTGTCGAGCCAATGAGGCCCATTCTGGCGTCATCAACTGCGTGATCTCGTCACTGCGTCGACGGATCACGAGATGATCCGATAACGTCGCTAAAGCGGCACGCCAACCCGCAGTAGCGCGATCCCACCAGCCCGATGGCGACGGTCCCCCCTCGTCGCGAGTCGTCGGTATCTCGTAAGCAAGTTGCAATTTATCGGCTTGATCGATCAAGCCCGATAGCCGCGCATACAAGCCCACTTGATCAACCTTGGGTAGGGCCGCCAGCGCGGCGCGATCACGCGCAATATCAGCCCGAACCCCTTCTAGTGTCGGCTCACCGGTATCGCGCAATAATGCGTCGGCCTGAGTGAGCAAGTTCATGGCCGCCTCTACATCCCTCGCAATCAGCAGCCGCTGGGCGGCCAAGCGGATCAGGAAGATCGCCTCCTGACCCAGCCATGCGCGCCGATCAACCTCAAGCAATCGGTCTACCTGGCCCTCTAACCGGCCCATTCTGTCTGCGAGCTGACGCGCAGACGTTGCTTGCTCAACGCGCTGCCGCGTTTCGCTGGTGGTGAGTTTGCGCTCCCAATCTTGCCGTCCCGCCGCCAAAGCGGTTTGCACATCGCCCTCGATCATCTCAACAAGCTCATCCTGCCTGTCAGCGGCTTGCTGCTTCTGTCGCGAGACGTCTGCGACCTGCTGTTCAATCTCGGCCAGACGCTGCCATTGATCGCTGATCCAGGGCCAGCCAAACTGGTAGAACGCGGCACCCAGTGCTGCCAACAGCACGGCAATAATCAGCAACGCCGAAACTGCCCGACCCACGCCCGACGAGGTTTTCACCGCGGGCGGGAGGGTTGGCGTGGGTGGGTCGACTGTCTTTTCCGTCATGGGCTCGTCTCGTGACTGAGTTGTTGATGCAATATCGCTATCACAGCTTCGTCGCTGGCATTATCCGAGCGCAAAACGGTGTGCCAACCGAGCTCTGTCGCCAACGCTGCAACCCGCATGGAGGGCACGATCACGGGATGCTGTAAGAGGTCCCATCGAGACGCTTCGGTGATTAACGCCACTAACCGCGCCAAAACCTCTCCGCTACTGGCTTGAAATATCCATTGTCGCCCGGCCGCTAATGACGGCGATACATCCACTGCTGGCCAGCAACGGCGGTAGCAGGACCACTCCCTGACCACGACACCTCGCGCTCTTAACTCACTCGCCAATAATTCCCGCCCCCCTTCGCCTTTCACCACGACGGCCTGTTCCAGAGCGCCCGCCGAGAGTGCTGGCAAAGCCAACAATCCCTCTGTATCGGCTTGATGAGGGGTCATTGCAGCGTAGCCTGCCTCTTGCAGGGCTCCCTGTGTGCGCTGCCCGACTGCGATCAAAACCGTGTTCTCTCGCTCGGTTAAAGCGCTTGCGATGTGAGGGAGTCCAAAGTGGACTGCGTTAGCGCTGATAAAAATACACACCGTCCCTTCGACCAAATCAGGTATTGGCGCAAGCTCACTGTCTGCAATGGGCTGCACAGTCATCAGCGGCATGACCAACGACTCGAAACCCTGCTCTGACAGCGCCAGTGCAAGCCTTTGGCTGTGCGCCTCGGGCCGTGTCAGTACGACTGTCGTCATCCCCTCGCAGCGCGAATAAGATCCTCGGCACCCTGAGCCAAGAGCATATCGGCGACGCTCTGTCCCAGCGCTTCCGGATCACTGCCCCGCGCCTCTGCCTCCAATAAGGTTGTGCCATCGGTTGCACCCACTCGTGCCCGCAGCCACACGGTATCGCCCTCCAACTCTGCGTAGGCGGCGATGGGCACATCACACCCGCCATCGAGTCTGCGGACCACCGCCCGCTCAGCCAACACCCGGGTCGCCGTCGGCGCATGGTGTAACGGCGCTAACAAGTTTTTGATGCGTTCATCCGACGCTCTAAATTCTATGCCGACCGCACCCTGTCCAGCGGCGGGGAGAGAGAGCTCGGGCGCGATCGCACAACCAATCCGCGCTTCAAACCCGAGCCTAATCAGGCCTGCACAGGCCAGCATGATGGCATCAAACTCACCCGCTTCTAACTTGGCCAACCGCGTATTCACATTGCCCCGCAAGAACCCGATCTCCAGATCAGGTCGATGGCGGTTAATTTGACAGCTACGACGAAGACTTGAGGTACCCAGCCGCCCCCCTTGGGGGAGCTCGTCAAAGCCAGCGACACCGACGAGCGCATCACGTGGATCCTCTCGCTCGCAAATGACCCCCAGTGTGAGTTCATCGGGCATCACCATGGGTACATCCTTCATTGAGTGCACCGCGATATCCGCACGACCGTCGAGCAACGCGGTTTCCAGTTCTTTAACAAACAGCCCCTTGCCACCCACTTTGAACAATGGCTGATCGAGTAATTGATCGCCACGGGAAGTCATTCCCAATAATTGGACTTCTAGGCCCGAGTGCTCCGCCTCAAGGCGAGCTTTTACATACTCCGCCTGCCATAAGGCTAATGGGCTCTCTCGGGTCGCAATCACGATACGTTCTGACACGTTATATCCCCTGTTTTTCGCCCTCAGTTTAGCACGAGGCGACATTTCACCGCTCTGAAAACGGGCGGAAGTGGTGGATCCACTGGTAGACTTTCATTTCGACACCAACTGAAATGACGATGCATCATGAGTGACGGAAAATCAAAGATCGGGCAAGAGCTATGGGGCGGGCGATTCAACGAGCCGACCGATCGCTTTGTTCAGCGATTTACTGCCTCGGAGGCCTTCGATCGACAGCTGGCCAGTTATGATATTGCCGGGTCACGCGCTCACGCCAGTATGCTAGAAGCCGTTGGTGTGTTGACAGAGGCTGAAAATACCGCGATACAGGAAGGGCTCACGCGCGTGCTCTCCGAAATCGAAGCGGGGGCATTTCAGTGGTCCGTTGAGCGAGAAGATGTTCATATGAATATCGAGGCACGCCTGACCGAGTTAATTGGCGATGTCGGTAAGAAATTACACACGGGGCGTTCCCGTAATGATCAAGTGGCGACCGACCTCAAACTGTATCTGCGCACTGAGATCGATATCATTTGTGGACAGCTCACCCGTCTCCAATCCGGCATAGTCGGACTGGCAAAACAACATACAGAGACGATCATGCCGGGCTTTACCCATCTTCAGGTGGCGCAACCTGTCACTTTTGGCCACCACCTGATGGCATGGTACGAGATGCTGGATCGTGATCACGGCCGCTTGCTGGACTGCCGACAGCGTTTAAATCAATCGCCGTTAGGCGCTGCGGCCTTAGCAGGCACGACCTTTCCAATTGACCGAGAGCGAACAGCCACTGAGTTGGGCTTTGCAGCACCCACAAACAACTCACTCGACAGCGTCGCCGATCGAGACTTTGCTATCGAGTTCTGCGCGGCTGCGGCACTGATACTCAATCATCTCTCGCGGATGTCCGAGGAGCTCATTTTATGGACCTCTGCCCAGTTCGGCTTTATTAGCCTGCCCGACCGGTTCTGTACCGGGTCATCGATCATGCCGCAGAAAAAGAATCCTGATGTGCCTGAGCTCGTGCGCGGCAAATCGGGTAGAACCACGGGTAATCTCGTAGCATTACTGACACTGATGAAAGCGCAGCCGCTGGCTTACAACAAAGACAATCAGGAAGATAAGGAGGCCCTATTTGACAGCGTCAACACGCTCAACGACTGTCTCAAAGCGTTTGCCGATATGGTGCCGGCTATCGAAGCGCAGTCAGACGCGATGCGTCATGCGGCGCTGAAGGGCTTTGCGACGGCGACTGATCTGGCCGATTATCTGGTGCGCGCTGGTGTGGCTTTTCGCGATGCTCATGAAGTGGTCGGTAAAGCGGTTGCCCACTGCATTGAAGCGGAGTGCGATCTGGCAGACTGCTCGCTGGAGACTCTGAAAACATTCCACTCTGGTATCGAGCAAGATGTCTATCAGGTCCTCACATTGGAAGGCTCGGTAGCGGCCCGGGACCATATTGGGGGCACGGCACCGAATCAAGTGCGGGCAGCGATCGAATTGGCGCAAACGAAGCTGGATCGCTAAGGGCTCGCAACATAGCGCGCGGTGAGCATAAACGTAATATCGGGCGCCGACTCGACCACGAGGTCCTCGCTAAACCCCAAATCTAACGTCCAGTGGGGTGAGGTGTTCCAACGCAGCGCGATACTAAAGAGCCCTGCGGGCCGAGTCAGGGCGCTGAGGTTGCCATCTGCCAATGCGCTATGTGCATCCATTTGTGCCAATACTGACCACTTGTCTCGAAAAGGCCATTCTAGCGATACCCCGCCAAACCATAGTGACCGCTTTTGATTTGGACCCAACAGGTCGCTGACGCCAGCATGAGTCATCCCGATCTGTCCATGCCAGAGAAGCGGCACGCCCCCTGAATAGCCCCCCGATACCCGCGCTAGCGCCCAGTAATCAGTGGCCCCACTACCCAGCCAATCGGCTTCCTCTCCGGTCGCCGCTTTCATGCCAACGCTGAGCGCAACGTGAGGGCCGTCTCTCAGACTCATCTTGCGACTCAGTGCCACTCGTACGTCGCCCAAACCCGATACTTTATTGCTGAGTGCTGCTTCATGGTGGGGTTGATCTAAACGATACTGAAGCTGGTTGACGGGATAATCTTCTCGATCCCCATTTGGCAGACCAAAAAAGGCATGCCAGTCTGAAATCAGTGGATCCATGAAGCCGCGAGAATGCTGCACCCAAGGAAGGGTAACTTCGATATCCCAATCGGTGTCGAAGCCATACCGCAGTGACAGCGACAATACATCGGTCTGCCCATCCAGCATCAATGACGCATCGCCAGATTCTTCAACCGTAAAATGGTTCGACAGTGATTGCGACATCGTGACAACCGAACCCAGCTGCACATCGGCATTGCGCTGAGTGGGTAGCCCTCGCAGCGCCGCCAGGGGCGAGAGGTTGCTGATCGTGATCGGGGCACCATTACCCGCCAGAGCCACTATAGGCGCCACCAATAAAGCGCCACTGAACAGGCTGGCCTTCCAAGCAAACACGAACTTACCAGTCGAGCGCGAGACCAACATGTTGCGCTAACTCTGACACCAGCACCTGATGAAACGACTCACCAGTTTTCGTATCGCGCCAGACTTCCTGAGCGCCGTCCCACTGATAATGAAAACCGCCGCCCGGCGTCGCCAGCCAAAGTTGCTCAGTGGGGGGCTGACGACTGAAGACAAATACCACCCCATTGCCAAAGGTCACATTAATCACGCCCTCAGCAGTGCGGATATCAAGATCGTCAGGCAGGTCCTCTAACTTTGTTTCCACCTTCTCAAAAATGTCTTCGATCCGTTCGAAGTAAGTATTTCCTGCCATGTGTGGGTTCCTTATGCCGTCATTGCACGACGATTATCCTTCGGCATTATCGCCATTGGTCGATGAGCACTTTCACTCACTGTTATACTGTCCGTTTTTTCGAGGTCAAACTGTGAAGGCCACCATTATCGCACTGATATTGATCTGTGCCGCAGGCTGTGGACAGCAGGGCCCTCTGCGTCCTGCCGATCCAGAAGCCACTGAGACGGCGACTCCCTGATGGCCACCTTTTCACGACATGATGGCGTCTTGTACTGTGAGGAGGTCTCGCTTGAGGCAATTGCCGCAACCCATGGCACTCCCACTTACCTCTATTCTCGATCCGCCATCGAAACCGCCTTCCTAGACTATCGATCGGCGCTGTCCGATATGCCCCACCTCATTTGCTACGCGGTAAAAGCCAACTCTAATCTTGCCATACTCAACGTGTTGGCGCAGTTGGGCGCAGGGTTTGATGTGGTGAGTATTGGCGAGTTGGAGCGCGTTGTCGCAGCGGGCGGTGACCCTGGCAAGGTTGTTTTCTCCGGCGTTGGCAAGACACCCGCTGAAATGCAGCGTGCGCTCGACCTCGAGATTAAATGCTTCAATATTGAATCTGAGGCGGAACTCTTATCCCTAGCCGCTCTAGCCAGCGCCTCCGGCCGCGTTGCTCCCATTTCGATCCGGGTGAATCCCAACGTCGATGCGGGCACTCACCCTTATATTTCGACAGGCTTGCGAGAAAATAAATTTGGTGTCGATGTTGCACTGGCGCGCCAGCTCTATCAGATGGCCGATGAGCATGCGGCACTGAACCCGGTGGGCGTGGATTGTCATATCGGTAGTCAAATAGAAGAGGTCGCCCCTTTTGTTCAATCGCTAGAGTGCCTACTTGATCTCATTCATGATTTACGAACGCTCGGCATTCGGCTTCATCATATCGATCTAGGGGGTGGTTTGGGGGTCCATTACCAAGCAGAGACCCCGCCCTCCATCCACGACTATGCCGCGGTCTTGAAAGCGCGGCTTAAGGATCAGGATCTAGAGCTGGTGCTGGAGCCCGGTCGCTCCATCGTGGCTGAGGCGGGCGCACTCATTACTGAAGTTCTTTATCTTAAGCCGACTCTCGATAAGCACTTTGCGATCGTTGACGCCGCGATGAACGATTTACTGCGACCCGCTTTATACAGCGCATGGCAGGACATACAGCCGGTAAGGCTTCGGGACGGCGAGTCTCGTGTCTGGGATGTGGTAGGGCCGATTTGCGAAACCAGCGATTTTTTGGGGAAAGATAGAGCCATGGTGCTATCACCAGGCGATCTCCTCTCCATTATGGGCGCGGGAGCCTATGGCTTTGGTATGGCCTCTAACTACAACACACGCCCGCGCGTTGCTGAGGTCATGGTGCAAGGGGAGGCAACACACTTGATCGGTCAAAGAGAAAGCCTGTCCGATTTATGGCAACGAGAGGTGATTCCTACAGGTGACGAGTCGTGAAGCTGGCCTTTACAAAAATGCAGGGTGCCGGGAACGACTTTGTCGTCATTGATGGGGTAACGCAGTCTGTCGATCTTACTATCGCGCAGCTAAAACGCATTGCCGATCGTCATCGCGGCATTGGTTGCGATCAGATTCTCATCATCACGCCTCCCGATGATCCTGATGCCGACTTTCGGTATACCATTTTCAATGCCGATGGCTCGCGTGCCGGACAGTGTGGCAACGGCGCTCGCTGTGTCGGTCGCTTCCTGAGAGAACAGCGGCTCACGCGCAAGCGAGAGATGATCCTGATCACCGATGGAGAGCCGATTCTACTCTCCATCAGCGAAGATAATCGTGTCCTCGCCGGACTCGCTGCCCCCCGCTTTCTCCCTTCAGAGATTCCCTTCTCTGCCGCAGCAGTCGCTCAGCAATACACGATTGATGTGCAAGATCAGCAGCTGTCTGTTGGCGCCGTCTCAATGGGGAACCCTCATGTTGTATTAATGGTGGATGACTGCCTGGGAGCACCCGTGAGCACGTTAGGACCCCTGCTGGAGTCTCACGCTGACTTCCCTGAGAAAGCCAATGTTGGCTTTATGCAGATCCTCTCGCGTGACGAGATTCAGCTGCGCGTCTTTGAGCGGGGTGTGGGGGAGACACAAGCCTGTGGGTCGGGAGCTTGCGCCGCCGTCGCGCATGGCGTGCAACTGGGGCTTTTGGCCTCCGACGTCGCGGTTCACCTACCGGGTGGCAAACTCACCGTTTCCTGGCAAGGTGCTCAGGAGCGGGTTTGGCTAGGGGGTCCCGCAACGACCGTCTTTAATGGCACGATATCCCTGCGCAACGCATAACACTGACCTGCAGGGTCCCTCATTGTCCTACATAAGAAAAAAGTGATGACTGAAAAAATGAATCCAGATGATGTCGAAGCGTTCTTAACAGCCCACCCCGATTTTTTGCAGGATAGGCCCGCGTTATTAGCCGCGCTGAACCTGCCACACGGCGGTCAGGGTGCAGTGTCGCTGGTTGAGCGGCAAGTCGCGATTTTACGAGAGCGAAATATCACATCACGGCAAAAACTCGCCGAGTTATCCGATATTGGTAAAGAGAATGATCGGCTACTCAACGCCACTCGCGATACTATTTTGGCGCTACTCTCAGCCGAGACAAAAACCGATATTGCGGTTATCTGGGAGCAACAAGTCCTCAGTACTTTTGGCGCGGAGCTTGGCTCGCTGGTGTGGTTTGACCCTGACAATCAGGACAACCCGGCACAATCGGTGGCTCAAAAATTATTAGCGCGGGGCGATACTATTTCGGGCGTCCTACGCCCCGAGGAAATGGAGGCGCTTTTTCCGTCTGTGACTTGCGAGGGATCTGTCGCGCTGTCGAGTATTCGCCGGCAAGAAGAGGTCGTGGGCGTCATTGCTGTTGGCGCGACAAATACCCAGCGGTATCAGCCAGAAGATGGAACGCTTTTCCTTGATTACCTCGCCGAGGTGATCGGGCAGCTTCCCTTATGGGCATAACGCCCTCTTTGGCGCGTCGCCGCACCGCCACCGCGTTGCCGCAGACTCGATGACTGCGTCTGTCAGCCTGATCACCTTCGACCTTGACGACACGCTGTGGGACGTCAAACCCGCTTTAGTGGCCGCTGATGCCGCACAGTGGCAGTATCTGAGCGAGCGTTTCCCCCATGCAACGCTTCGTGAGCTAGCAGATCAACACGCATCCACTCTGCGCGCCGAGATACTCGCCGAGCAACCCCAACTCGCCCACCATATCAGCCAATTCCGTGAAGCTTTTATCTATCGATTACTGCTACGCAGTGGCCAGTCAAAAACAGACGCGGCCTCGGCCGCGTCTGAGGCTTTCTCCGCTTTTTACGCCCAGCGACATAAGGTGTCGCTATTCGAGGATGCCGCAACCGTACTGCGCTCCCTCAGCCAAGACTATCTGCTCGGTGCGCTCACCAATGGCAATGCTGACGTCCGTAAAACGCCCATTACCCGCTACTTTCGCTACGCCTGGCGTGCAGAGGAGTTTGGGATGAGCAAACCTGACACAGCACTCTTTCACAGCGTATTCGAGCAAGCGGGCGTGTCTGCCAATGAGGTTATCCACGTAGGAGACTGCCACAACAATGACGTTGCAGGCGCGATAGCAGCGGGGGCTAAGGCTGTGTGGTTCAATCCTGATGGCGGTACCAGTGACATAGCCGACGCAACGATTACGCGCTTAGCGGACTTACCGAGTACCATTGCTGCGCTGGCGAGCGCGAAGCCGTCCTAAGACAATGTCGTTAGATCGCCTCGACGCCGGTTTCACCGGTCCGGATCCGCACAACCTGCTCCAGTGGCGCGACAAAAATTTTGCCATCACCAATCTTTCCGGTACTTGCGGAAGCAATAATCGCCTCAACAATGGCTTCAACTTGCTCATCTGGTGAGGCAATTTCGAGCTTTAGCTTCGGCAAGAAATCGACCACATATTCGGCGCCTCGGTACAGTTCAGTGTGTCCTCGCTGACGTCCGAATCCTTTTACCTCTGTCACCGTCACACCCTGCACACCAATATCGGCTAGGGCGGCACGCACATCATCCATCTTGAATGGCTTGATAATGGCTGTCACTAATTTCATGGCGGTGCCTCAGTTAGGAGAGAGGATATTATGAAGCCCCGAGCAGTTTTCGCAATCCCTGAAGACCGGAATAAAGTGCTCGACCCCAAATTCGCGGGCGACAGGGGCTAAGCGTTGTTAAAAAAAGCCAATTCGGCGGCAAAAAAAAGGGCTCCGAAGAGCCCAGGCTGTCACAAGCGAAAAGGGTAGTCATCGATTGCCAGCAAACTCTGGATAGGCCTCCATGCCACACTCGCTTAAGTCGGAACCTTCGTACTCTTCTTCTTCCGACACGCGGAGCCCCATCACGAGCTTGATCACTAAAAAAGTTACCAGGGAGGCGACAAACACCCAACCGAAAATAGTCAGTGCGCCAATGATTTGGCCCGAAAAACTCGCGCCATCATTAGTCAATGGCACCAGCAGCAGACCCAGCAGACCGACGACACCGTGAACCGATATTGCGCCCACCGGATCATCAATCTTCAACTTGTCCAATGTGGTGATTGAAAAGACCACTAATGCACCGCCTACCGCCCCAAAAATAGTGGCCTGTAGTGCAGAGGGGGTGTCAGGGCCGGCCGTAATCGCCACCAAACCCGCTAAGCAACCGTTGAGTGCCATGGTTAAATCGGCTTTGCCAAACAACATCTTCGCCACCAGCAACGCTGCAATACACCCTCCTGCCGCGGCGAGATTGGTGTTCATGAAGACCACCGCAACCGCGTTAGCGCTATCGACCGAAGCAGTCGCCAGTACCGACCCACCGTTGAAGCCAAACCAGCCTAACCAGAGGATGAACGTGCCCAACGTCGCTAAGGGCAAGTTGGCGCCGGGAATCGCGTTAATTTCCCCGTTCGGACCATACTTCCCTTTGCGAGCACCCACTAAGATGACACCTGCCAGTGCAGCGGCTGCGCCGGACATATGGACGATGCCGCTTCCCGCAAAGTCGAGGAAACCTAAGTCACCCAAGGTGTAGAGTCCAAAAACAGAATTACCGCCCCAGGTCCAACTGCCTTCCATCGGATAAATGAAGCCGGTCATTACGACAGCGAAAGCTAAAAAGGCGAATAACTTCATCCGTTCAGCGACGGCACCGGACACGATGGACATCGCGGTGGCAACAAAGACCACCTGAAAAAAGAAGTCTGCAGAGGGGGCATAACTGGCAGAGTCTCCGCCTTCAACGACCCCGGAGCCGGTAATCGTGCTCAGCAAGACATCCCCGCCGTACATGATGCTGTAACCACACACCATGTACATGATGCTGGCGACCGCAAACAAAGCAACATTTTTGGTCAGAATTTCGACCGTGTTTTTACTGCGAACTAATCCTGCCTCGAGCATGGCAAAGCCGGCAGCCATCCACATGACCAGGGCGCCACACACGAGAAAGTAGAACGTGTCCAGCGCGTACTGCAACTGAAAAATTTCGTTTTCCATGACAATGTTCTCCAAAACTCAGATTTACAGTGCTTCTTCGCCGGTCTCGCCGGTTCGAATGCGGGTGACTTGTTCGAGGCTCGACACAAAGATTTTGCCGTCCCCAATTTTGCCGGTTTGTGCTGCTTTCAAAATCGTGTCGATCGCCTGATCGACCAGGCCATCGGCAATGGCGAGATCGATCTTGACCTTGGGCAGAAAATCAACAACGTACTCTGCCCCTCGATACAACTCGGTATGCCCTTTTTGACGACCGAAACCTTTGACCTCGCTTACCGTCACTCCTTGCACACCGATCCCGGACAGTGCCTCGCGCACATCATCCAACTTAAAAGGCTTAATCACTGCAGTAACCAATTTCATGGCAATCTCCAAAAAAGCCGCGCTGCGCACGCGGCACTTGAGTTATAGGCTCTTAGCCATTCCAAAGATGAGGGCTGCATCGCACCAGTCATAGCCGTAGCACTCGTTGTCGTCGATATCGGTATCCTCGTAGGTCAGGCTCCAGTCGATGCCCTGCCAGGACTTGCTCAGGCCCACCAACCAGTGAACATGCTTGTCTGTCTCTACATAGCTAGCCACGTCGTAATCGACCTGTCCCACCAAGAAACTGAGCCCCCAGTCACCGGGCAGGGTCATGTCGTAACCCGCTTTGGTGTAGACGATCTCACCCGTTTCGAACCAATACTCGTCCGAGAACGCAACGCCGGCGGAGAAGCCTCCGAAACTCACGTTGAGATAGACTTCCTCATAGTCACCCAGCACGCCCTCATCCTGGGGATAGTCGTAGTAGATGTAGCCCACATCGACGCCAAAGCCACCGTCGAAGCTGTGCGAGTAGCCACCGTAATAGTCGAGCTCTAGGCCCCCATTTGCCCCGCCGCAAGTATCGATTGCGCAGTCAAAGTCGACCGCCGCGCCCCATGTGCCGAGATAAAAGCCGGAGTCAAAGGCAATATCGAAACCGCCCTGAACAGACGGCTTACTGTCAGACTGCGAAATACCGCGGAATTTATAATCAGTCACCAACGCCACATTGCCACTGACTTCAGCGGCCTGTGCCAAGGGGGCGGTGAAACTTAAACTTCCTGCAAGTGCCAGTGCGGGAACTGCATACTTAACTAATTTCATTTCGTATCTCCTGAGTGGGTAGAAGCGTTGCGTGTCGATCTCTTAATGAACCGTGGACCAATAAGGTTGGAACCGGTGTCCCCCACTCAGCGTTTAGCGACAATCGAGCCAATTTATTTTTATTATTTATTTTCAATCACTTAAGTTAAATAAGCGGTACTGGCGTAACCGCCCACAACCGTGCCGGTAGGACCCAGACGCACTTATTTAGTGCGGAGCTTGCACCATTTTTGGCGACTTCTGATCTGTCAGCGGAGAAAATAGTGCGCTACATTAAAAGGATGGCAATGCGCGCAGTGACACAGACGAAACCGCACCACTATCGTCAGGTACTCGCCACTGTTGTCAGGTACTCGCGACTATCGTCAGGTACGCGCCACAAGCAATACGCACTACCCGCAATCAACAGGCGCTATGAGCAACCACCCAGCACCATGAGCAACCACCCAGCACTATGAGCAACCCCGCACTATCCGCAAAAGACAGGCACACACAATGAGTCACGAACACGCTAATTCAGGTCGCACCCAATCACTCTTTGAGCGATTGATTCAAAGCGATGATCCCCTGCTAAGTCAGATCGATCGAAATGCCAAATCGTTACTTCAATCTGCACTGGGTAAGTTGGATGTCGTCAGCCGAGAAGAGTTCGACGCACAAACCGCCGTCCTGCAGCGAACTCGTCAGCGCCTAGAGGCACTCGAACAGCAAATTGAGGCGCTGAGCGACAGTCTGGAACAATCAACCGACCCCTAATATGGGCAGGTGGGTGTCAAACACGCTCACCACTTAACTGATTTGACTGCCCCCCTCATGAGATCAAGGACGATCTATGCACCTCGCTTTTATCAGCACGCGTGGCCAAGCGGGTCTCGACGCACCCAGCGTCACCGCCGAAATACACCTAAGTACTGGACTCCCTGGATTCCAAGTCGTCGGGTTGTCCGATACGGATTGTCGCGCGATGCGGGGTCGTATTCGCAGCGCCATTATCAGCTCACACCTCAAATGGCCCGACTACCATATTACGGTGAACCTTGCGCCCGCGGAGTCGCTCAAGCAGGGGACTCGTTATGACCTGCCAGTGGCATTAGGCCTGCTGATCGCATCGCAACAATTACCCGAAGCGATTGCCCATAATCGAGAGTTTTTCGGTGAATTGGGCTTGGATGGCAGCATCCGACAGTGCCGTGGTTTATTGAGCGCAGTCGTCGCAGCAACGCAGGCCGGGCGTGCCTGCGGCGTCGCGATCGAGGGCGCATCCGAGCTGGCCTCCGTCACCAACAGCCGCATCATTGCCGCACCCGACCTGCTGTCTTTGTGTGGCCATCTTCAGCAGCCCCACCCAGCGCTAACAACGGCCGGTCAATCCGACGATGGCCCACCCATCACCTACCCTGATATCTCAGCGATACGCGGGCAACCCCTGCTTTGCCGTGCCCTCGAGCTCGCCGCTGCAGGCGGCCACCACCTCATGATTTCAGGCCCACCGGGGATCGGAAAAACACTGGCTGCCTCTGCGCTCCCAGGGCTTTTACCACCCATCACCCCAACCCAGCAGCGAGAAGTGAGCTTACTGCGAGATCTGGTGGGACTCCCCCATTGTGAAGGACCACCCTTCAGAGCGCCGCATCATTCCAGCAGTATTGCCGCGCTGATGGGCGGGACATCGCGAGCGATTCCCGGTGAAATCTCGATGGCGCATGCTGGGGTATTGTTTTTAGATGAACTGGCCGAATTTCCGCGTGCCGTGCTGAACCAGCTGCGCCAGCCGTTAGAAACGGGCGAAATCACCGTATCGCGCGCAGCCCACCAACACACCTATCCCGCGCAGTTTCAGCTTGTCGCCGCGATGAACCCCTGTCCCTGTGGTATGACAGGCAGGCAAGAAAGTACTTGCCGCTGCACACCCGTTGCCATTCAACGCTACTGGCACGGGGTGTCTGGGCCGTTACTAGATCGCATTGATCTTCACATTACGATCAACCGACCACCACCCGATGCGCTGTTGAGCCCGCGCCCCGCTCGAGAATACTCTCGCGCTGTTAGAGAGCGTGTTGCCACGCTGCGTGAGCAACAATTAGTGCGTCAGCAGTGCTTGAACAGCGCGTTAGAGGGTGATCACTTGATCAGCGCTTGCCGACTCGCGACCAAAACCCATCATTGGTTCGTCACGGCGATCAAGACTCTGTCATTATCGGCACGGAGCGCCCATCGGAGGCTTCGAGTTGCCCGCACGCTGGCCGATTTAGAGGCTAGTGACGCGGTCTCGATTACACACCTCGAGACCGCGCTATCCTTAAGGGAAATCGACAGCCAATCTGCTGCCTTCAGCGGTTAGCGGCTGCCTTCGACCATAAAGTCGACGGCTAATTTAATCTCATCATCGGAGCAATCGGCACAGCCACCACGCGCAATCATGCCGGTCCCCGCGACCCCATTAATACCGCTGTCGTACAAGACATCCATGCCTTTTGCGATACGACTGGCCCAGGCCATCTGCTCACCGACTTTGGGCGCACCCGCAATGCCCGCCGAATGACACGCCATGCAGGCCGCGTTATAAACGTCCTCTCCCGAACGCGCAGCACCCTCTGCCATAGCAACCCCGCCACCACAGGCCTCTCCCTGCACACAGACCTCAGAAAAAGGCTGTATTCGTGCTTCGATATCGGCTCGTTGTCGGTCCGTTAGATCAAGTGCCAGCGCCGCCACTGGGGACAGCAACAGAATAATTAATAAACAGCGCATGATGAAATCTCCGTCTCAGGGATCGGGAGTATAGCGGTTGCGTAAAAGATCTAAAACTGGCTTTAGACACTGACTGAGTAAGCGCCCGGTTATAATGCCCTCCCCGAGGCCAAGATGACGCCACTATGAAACTCTATTCTTTTGATGCTGCGCCAAATCCCGCCCGATTAAAGCGGTTCATGGACTACAAACAGATTGAACTAGACACCACTCAAATCAATTTAGGGAGTGAGGAGCAACTGGGTGATGCCTATAAAGCCATCGTTCCGGAGGCCACCGTTCCTGCATTAGTGCTTGATGATGGCACGGTGCTATGTGCCGTCATTGCCATCGTGCATTACCTCGAAGAACGCTTTCCAGACCGACCGCTACTCGGGCGCACGCCAGAGGCGCGCGCGAATACGCTTAACTGGAACCATCGACTGTTCACTGAGATTTTTAGTCCAATCGCGGATGCCTTCAGAAATTCACATCCAAACTATAAAGATCGTGCACTCCCTGGCGTCGCCGCAGTCACACAGCTCCCGGCACTCGCTGATCGAGGACAAGTCCGGCTCGCGGAGGGGTTTGACATGCTGAATCGCGAATTAGCGCAACGCCCGTTCCTTGCAGGTGCGGACTTTTCCTTCGCCGATATCGATTTATTGGTGGCAATCGACTTCGCTAAATGGGCTGCGCGCGTGACGCCTGACCCTGACTTACACCACCTCAGCCGCTGGCGTGAAGAAGCCCGTGATGCGCTGAACGGCTAAACATGCGTCATATCATCGCCCTATTGCTGCTCTTGTTGAGCGGTTGCGGTCAGTCTGAGACAGGGCTCGCGCACTTGAGTGAGTACCTAGATCGGCTCTCCACCGTCACCGGCATCACACTTGAGCCGCAGGCTCACCCGCGGCGCGACCTAGCACCACCGGCGCTTGAGCAAGCAGGACCGGCGACAGCTCAGCAGATCGATTTGATCGACTTTCTGTCGTTAACCGGCTGCTCACTGCAGGTCAATCTCGGGCGGCGCAATACCCAGCTGGGGAGAACCGCCTCTCCCTCCCAGCGACTCCTGCTGGATCTCGAATTCCTTGACCTCGCACCAGCGTGTATTGATCTATTGGAGGGCCGCGGCAACACTGCGCTGGCGGCAACACTCAGGGTTGCCAGTGACGACCGCAAGCAATCGCTCTCGGAACAGGTTTTTAACGCGGTACTGCTTGGATCCGAGTGGCGTGCATTTTGGCAGGCCGATCCAGCCTTGGCTGATTATCCGCAACGCACGAATAGCGCCATTGAGCAAACGGTGGTTTCATTGTCAGCTATGAGTGCGCGTTGGCTAGACGGGGATTGGTCTGCCGATAATCGCGCGTTTGAGCTGTTACTCAGTGACTTACGGGCGGGTGATGGCGGCGAGTTACTGCTTGCAACGTCTCATCTGGTGTGGGCACTCGAGCGCGCCAATACCTTGCTGGCGACGACACAATCAGAGCGTCCCCTTTGCCCGTTTGGACAGGCCACGGAGCGATCCAGAGCCTTAGAGCGGGTCGTGCAGCAGTTTTTTGTGGGGAGAGTCCAGCCTTGGGTGGTCAGCCTTCGTCGGCGAGCAGAGCTCCTCCAAACACCCACTCAGCGCCTTGAAACGGTTCTTTACACCTCATTCACACCGCCCTACCAAGACTGGGTAGTGCAGCGTGACGCATTGCTACTGCAGCTGACTCAGATGACGCGACAACATGTTCAAGCGGTTCAAGCAGCGCTCAGTAGCTGCGATCAGCGGTCACTGCCCCGCACCTAAAAAGGCGCCTCATTGCGATAATGTGTCAGATGGCACTTTGATCATGATCCATGGGCTGTGATAATCCCGGTCTGGAAGGGGGCTTAGCAGCTGATACAGCACTGTCGAGCCGGTGATCCGCGCGGCAACTCAATAACCCTGTCTGGTTGCCGACGACACCTAGGACAGCTCGATACGAAAAGGTCAGCACACTTGGGTACCTTAGCTTTTTATTTTTAAGATTTGTGGAGAGATTCGATGCACTTGATCCGTTTAGCCTGCACGGCGATTGTCATAGCGACACTGGCGGCCTGCGCCACCAAGCCACCCGAGGCGGTGGTGGATTTCGCACCCGACTATGATTTTAGCCAACCTAAAACCATCGCCTTCTACGCGTTGAGTGGCGAAGTCACCGGCAATAACCCGACTGAGCTCACCGATTTTCAAAGAGATCGTATCGATAGCGCCCTGCGAAGCTCCCTCGAAGCGAGGGGTTTGGTATTTGTTGAGAATACGCGCGATGCCGATCTGTTATTGAGCTGGCATTTGAACCTCATGGAGAAAACGGACGTCAAAAGCTACAACAACCCCTCCTACGGCGCCTCTATGGGCTACAGCCGTTACAATCGCTACTCGATGTATAACTGCTATAACTGTATGGGCCAGACAGACGTTCGCGTGACTGAATACACTCAGGGCACTTTCATTATCGATATGATCGACCCCGAGGAAAAAGCCTCGGTATGGCGGAGCGTGACGCAGTCTAAACTGAAGGAAGAAACCATCCGTGATCAGGCAGCCCTCGACAGTGCGGCCGACCGAGTGCTGGGGGGTTTTCCGCCCGCTGGTATTGCAGCACCTGCCCCCTAACGCGCACCGCCCACTGAGGGCTGACTCAACGTGTGGTCTAGCGGGGGAATGCTCTCCTGCCGGACCCCATCGTGCGAAAGCACATAGCGCCTCACTCACACGAGCCAACGCCGGACGCATTGAGAAA